>JAUZQH010000063.1 GCA_030951065.1 Mariprofundus sp.
ATAAAGCAAGACAGTTATTTGATATTTACAACAGCAATCATTAACTGAAGCGTCGTTGCCAATTCAATTATTTATTTTTGGTTTTGACTTTCCTCTGCGTACTCTGTGCCCTCTGTGGTAAAAAAAGTTTTGACTATCGTATTTGCGTATCGTGGCAAAATGACACACAGATGTTGTGGCGAGTTGACTCAGTGATGCAGCTCACACATAGTTCGGCCTATCCATCCGGCGGGATGGGCGTAATTTCTGTGTATCGAGCTTGTAGCAACTTGATTCGGACGCAGGTCGAAGAAAAGCGCTCAGTAACAATGGACGGTTTTTTGCACTGGCTCCACGGAGCTAAATTTATTCAAGAGGATTTAACAACATGAAGAAAATACTTCTTTCTGCTGCTGCTTTCGCTGTTGTTGCTGTTTCTGCTATTGCAGTTGCACCGACCACTTCTGAAGCAGTTCCGGCGTTCGCACGCCAGACCGGCGCAGCTTGCTTGAGCTGCCACTTCCAGACCTTCCCGGCTATCAACAGCTTTGGTCGCGCATTCAAAATGGGTTCATTCACCGACGTTGGTGATCAGGCTCTGATTGAAGATGAACATCTGTCTATCCCTGCTGTCCTGAACGCAACATTCGTTCTGCGTGCACAGGTTTACAACACCAGCATTAGCGGCACTCCTAACGGTTCTGGTACAGAATACAACATTCCTGCTGATGCCGTACTGATGCTTGCCGGCCGTGTAGGCACCAACTCAGGCGCATTCGTTGAGTTTGACGGTACTGCAGCTAACTGGCAGCTGATCAACAGCTTCGACGTCGGCGATTTCAAGGTTGGTATCGGCGCACATAACACCGGTTTCGGTGGTTCCGGCGTACTGGAACTTTCCAACGTATTCGGTCAGCACGGCGGCAAGCTTGCCGGTAAGACCATCTCCGCTATTCAGGCTGCGGGCTTCGCTAATCAGACAACCGGTATTGGCGCATGGGTCGGTTCCGATCTGGGCTACATCCAGTTCTCACTGGTTGCTCCTGCTGGTGCAACTGCTACCGGCGTAAACGTTGGTCTGAACTTCGGTAAACTGGTTCGTGCTGTTGCTACTCTGGATGTTGGCGGCTTTGACACACTGATCGGTGTTGGTTTTGTTACCGGTACAGCCGGTAAGCTGAATGCTGGTGATGGCCTTGGCGGTCCTGCTACTGCTGCTGGTGCACGTATTCCGATGAACCTGCAGTTTGTTGACGTACAGTTGCAGGGCGACCTGGGCGACATGAGCCTCGGCGTTTATGCTGACTGGGCGCACGCCAAGGGTAAACAGGCTCCTGGCCTTGTTGGTACTGCCAACTTCTACGGCTCCGGTCTGGCCCCCAACACCATCGGCAACAAGTTCGACGCATTCTCCATTCGTGCTGACCTCAAGCCAATCGACCGCTTCATCGTCGGTATCGGTTATGGTTACCAGAAGCTGACTCAGAATATCGCCCTTGTTGCAGGTGACATCACAGTCAAGACTGTACACGTTGGTGTTACGTATGAAATCTATCAGAACATGGAACTGAACTTCACCTATGATAGTGCAAGAACCAATGCCGGTACTGCTCTGGCACCGGTTACTTTCACTACCCGTACTACATTCGCGGAAGTTGAAGCTCTGATGTAAGCAATATGTATGCCTTCGGGTATGCGGATCAGGGGAGCCTTTCGAGGCTCCCCTTTTCTTTTGGGGTAAATTTATTTGATCCGGCAGTTGTAATATCGTGGTTGCTGATCATCGACACGGTTCAGTGTGTCCAGCATTTTATCAGAGAGCTACGGTGCGCCCGGCTTCTCTTTTACCTTCCCTGGCGTAACTTTGTGTTTTTTGCGATGAAATTTGATGCACTGTTTGGACGATGGCTTGACTTTTTCCCCTCAGTCGATGGAATGCCGCGCATGAAACGATATAGCCTGCTTCTGATAATCATATCCGGATGGATGATTTCCGCCTGTTCCGGCGGTATGCCTCAATTGTTCTGGAAAGTTGACGATAACAAGCCGGACTATGCGCGCGGACATGCAGCAGGTGCGCAGGCGAACGGCAGGGCACCGCTGGATGTACCCCCGGAACTGCGTAAGGAACTGCAGGTGCCGATGCCGGACAAGGTGGCAACCGAAGCGGCTGCACACAGATCCGGTGTTACGCAAGAGCGCAAAGAGGCTGTTGCGGGCTCGGCCGTCAGTCTGCATGCGCGTCGCTATGATTATACTGCGGCACAGGTGTTTTCAGCCACGATTGATGCCATGACTGCGCTGAATATGCCGGTGGACAGCGTTGACTCGCCCAGTGGTACGGTGACAACGGAATGGGTGGGTAAGGATGTTAACAGCTCGAATGTTTATGTGGTTTCTTCGCTGATGAATATGTTTGGTGCGGGTGCACCGACAAAGGTGCGCTACCGCTATGTGGTGCGTGTGTTGCGGGTCGGCAATCAGTCACAGCTTGAAGTGCGCACACTGGGGCAGCAATATGCCAATCAGCACTGGTCGAATGTGCCGCTCAAGCAGAAAGTGTCGAATGAGCTGTTTGCCGCAGTGGAAGAGCAACTCGCCCGTTTGAAAAAACCGGTTTCTGCCCCCGCTCAGACGATTCCTGGCCGAAAGATTCCGGATCAAACAAGCTCCGATCAAACTGCTCCCGCTCCCGTGCTGCCGTCAGGTGATCAGATCAGATAAAGCCGTTCCCGGGTCGGGCTGGCGCATCAGTGATTCCCCGATCAGAAAACCGTATACCCCGGCTTCATTCATCTGCCGTATATCATCGCGGCTGAAAATACCGGATTCAGTAATGACGGTTTTATTATCATCCACCTGTTTCAGCAGTGACAGCGTGGTTTGCAGTGATGTTTCGAAGGTATGCAGATTACGGTTGTTGATGCCGATCAATTCGGTGTCCAGTTTCAGGGCGCGTTCCAGTTCCCCGGCATTGTGTACCTCCGGCAATACAGCAAGCCCTGTCTCATGTGCGCATGCCGTGAGCTCAGCGGCCAGTACATCATCCAGCATGGCCAGAATAATCAGAATCGCATCCGCGCCCATGGTTTTTGCTTCGATGATCTGGTATGGATCAAGCATAAAATCCTTGCGCAGAATGGGTAGATCAACCACTTGTCGAATAGCCCTGACATAATCATCTGAACCCTGAAAATATTTCACATCGGTGAGTATAGAAAGGCAGGTTGCTCCGCCGGTCTGATAGGATGATGCAATGGCAACCGGATCAAAGTCCGGTCGAATAACACCTCTGGACGGGCTGGCTTTTTTCACCTCGGCAATCACGGTATTTTGTTTGTTTGTTATTCCAGTATGTAATGCGCCGGCGAAATCAAGCGGATGAAGCGTTTTAGCCTGTTCTAACAGCCTGGTCTCGGAGCACTTCTGCTTGCATGCTGCAACCCAGGCGCGCTTGTATTCAGCGATTTCATTTAGAATCGAAGTCATGATTATCCCCTATTGTCAAAACCTTTCACCGCAGAGTACGCAGAGTTTCGCAGAGTAAATCCAAATCAAAGGCTTCATTGGTTGTCCTGTACTGTGTCATCTTTATAAGTTGTGAACCATACGTTTTATACCGTTTTTCAAGGACTTGACATTAAAATTGATCAGTAAGCCAACATGTTTATTAGCCAGTTTCAGATAGGTCAGCAATTGGGCATCATGAATTGAAAGGAGTCGATCTACAGCTTTAATCTCAATGATTATCCGGTTTTCAACCAGAATATCAATTCGGTAGCCTGCATCAATTTTTACACCATCATATACAACAGGAAGTTGAACCTGACTAGTTGCGCAAAGTCCATTTTTTTGCAATTCATAGCAGAGACAATGTTCATATGCTGATTCCAGCAGCCCCGGGCCAAGTGCGGTATGAACGCGAAATGCAGCATCAAGAATGCCCTGACTTAACTGGTTTAACTCTGCGGAACTCTGCGTACTCTGCGGTGTAAGATTCATGATTTTGACTGTTGGGTAAACGCAACCAACGCATCCAATGTCATCTGAACCTTGCCGGAATCTATAGCGCCAGCAGCCATGGCAATACCTTCTCCGATGCCATCCACCTTGCCTGCCACCCACAGCGCGGCACCGGCATTAAGCAATACGATATCGCGCCCGGCTCCCTGCTGGCCGGCAAAGATGTGTTTTAGAATCGCTGCATTGGTGCTGGCATCATCTCCGGCCAGCGCTTCCGGTGTGGCATAGGGCATGCCGAATGCGGCCGGGTCGACTTCGAACTGAATCGGCTGTTGCCCGGCCTGAATCAGTATTGCATCGGTGATATCGGTGGTGGTGATTTCATCCAGCCCGTCCCGTCCGTGTACCACCAGCGCGCGTGTTGTGCCGAGCCGGGCCAGTGCGCCGGCCACCAGCTCCAGTTTATCTTTGGCGAATACACCCAGCACCTGATATTCGGCTCCGGCCGGATTGGTCAGTGGCCCGAGCAGATTAAAGATGGTGCGTACGCCCAGTTCACGGCGAACCGGCCCGGCATGTTTCATGGCCGGGTGCAGTGTTTGTGCAAACAGAAATCCGATACCTGTTGAATCAATGCATGCTGCGACCTGCGCCGGGCTGATGTCCAGATTGACTCCTAACGCCTCCAGTACATCGGCCGCCCCTGATGTGGAGGACATGGCACGGTTGCCATGTTTGGCTACCGGTACTCCACAAGCCGCCACGACCAGCGATACGGCGGTGGAAATGTTGAAGGTTTTGGCGCCATCGCCGCCGGTACCGCAGGTGTCGATCAGGCCGGTAGCCTTTGGGGATATTTTGGTCGAGGCAGCACGCATGGCCTTGGCCGCGCCGGCAAGCACTTCGGCAGTTTCGCCGCGAATCGACAGGCCGGTCAGAATGGCCGCAATCTGGGCTGGTGTGGCTTCTCCATGCATGATGGCCGAAAACACAGCTTCAGCTTCAGCACCGGAAATCTCATCCCCCACCTGCAAACCCCTGATCATCCGAGCGACAGCTTCACGCATCACACACCCCTTCTTTTTTACCGCAGAATACGCAGAGTAAACCTTTAAAACATTCTACATTCGTGCTTTTGATTTTACTCTGCGAAACTCTGCGTACTCTGCGGTGAATGCCTTTGATTAAGGAAAACATTATATCGTGACTTCGAGGAAGTTTTTCAGCATCTGGTGGCCGTGTTCGGTCAGGATCGATTCAGGGTGAAACTGTAAGCCGAAAGTCGGATGCTCGCGGTGCCTCAATCCCATCAATTCGCCTTCCGCCGTCCATGCCGTACGCTCCAGGCAATCAGGAAGTGGTTCCGGTACAATCAGCGAATGGTAACGCGTCGCCGTAAACGGCGAAGGCAAACCGGCGAATAAACCTTCACCGTTATGCTCGATAGCGCTGGTTTTACCGTGCATCAGGCGAGGGGCGCGGATCACTTCACCGCCGAAAACGGCAGCAATGGATTGATGACCGAGACAGACACCGAGAATCGGAATCCGGCCGGAAAATTCACGAATGACATCCATTGAGATACCCGCCTCATGCGGCGTGCACGGGCCCGGTGAAATCAGGATGCTGTCCGGCGCCATCCTGGTAATATCATTCAGGCCGATTTTATCGTTGCGGAATACTTCCGGGTGCTCACCCAGCTCACCCAGATATTGCACCAGATTGAAGGTGAACGAATCGTAGTTGTCGATAACCAGAATCATGCTGTCTTCCCTTGCGCTTCGGCCAGCGCCACAGCCCGGAACATAGCCGTCGCCTTGTTGACGCATTCCTGATGCTCTTTTTCGGGTACCGAATCAGCCACAATGCCTGCGCCCGCCTGGATATGCACCTGGCCGCCGTGGATCACTGCGGTCCTGATTGCGATCGCCGTATCCATGCGCTGGCCGCCGAAACCGATATAACCGACCGTGCCGGCATAAGGGCCACGTGCTACAGGCTCGAGTTCATGGATAATTTCCATGGCCCGCACTTTCGGTGCACCGGATACCGTTCCTGCCGGGAATGTTGCGGCCAGAAGGTCCAGTGTATCAGCATCCTCACGCATGACGCCTTCCACCTGCGATACGATATGCATGACATGCGAATAGCGTTCAATCACCATAGACTCGGTCAGCTCCACGCTGCCAAACTGGCAAACGCGGCCCAGATCATTGCGGCCCAGATCAACCAGCATCACGTGCTCGGCCAGTTCCTTGGCATCAGCCAGCAAGTCTGCTTCCAGCGCCCTGTCTTCAGCAGCGGTTTTGCCTCGCGGGCGGGTGCCGGCAATCGGACGTACCACAGCCTTATCCATTTCACGGCGCACCAGAATTTCCGGCGATGAGCCGACCAGCGTGGTGTCGCCGATATGCAGATAAAACAGATAGGGGGACGGATTGATATGGCGGACAGCGCGATACACATCGAACGGGGTGCAGGTCAGCGGTTTGGAGAAGCGCTGGCTCAGTACCACCTGAAAAATATCGCCGGCATGGATATATTCACGCGCTCTGGTCACCGCAGACTCGAAATCGGCCTGTGTCGTTTGTGCCACCGGCGCATCGCTCAGGGTGGTGTCGGCATCCAGTCTGAGTACAGCGGCCATGTCGCCTTCATAAAGGCTGGCTTCCATGCGATCAAGCACATCTTCCGCCGCATCACCCTGATCATCGGGCAGGCGCACGCAACAGGTCAGCGTACCCTTGAGGTTATCGAACACCATGCATCGATCCACCAGCAGGAAGGCCGATTCCGGCGCATCCACCGGATCGGGCAAATCGGCCGGAATATCCTCAAACTGGGATACCAGTTGATAACCGAAGTAGCCCACAGCGCCACCGGCAAAGGGTAAGTCATCGGCGGCAATGAAATCCTGCGGTATCACCTGTTCACGCAACCAGTCCAGAATGCCTCCATCGAATATTTCTTCCCGGCCATCTCTGAACTGTAGTCGTGTATGCTGGCCGTTGGCCGTTGCACGGCAGGCCGGGCTGATGCCCAGAATGCTGAAACG
>JAUZQH010000064.1 GCA_030951065.1 Mariprofundus sp.
GAATAGGATGTATAATTATACGGTATTTCGCGGATATTTTCGGGCACTCGCTCTCCATGATAGTCACTATACGTGTCGCCGGCGCAGCATAATAAGCCTGCCAGATGAATGAAACCTTAAAATTGATATTGTCGATTGAAACATACTGCCCCCGCTGCTAGAAAGCGTCCCCTTTGAAAACAGGGCGATTAGCTCAGCGGGAGAGCACTGCCTTCACACGGCAGGGGTCAGTGGTTCGATCCCACTATCGCCCACCATCTAAACTACTAGAAACATTGAATTTTCTCTCTATAAAAAATTCCAACGCAAGTGCTTTTTCTTGTAGTGGGCCCGCAGTGGGCCCAAAATGAGACCATTGATTATTGAGTGACCACTGACTGTACAAGGCAGTGGTCACGATCTGACCCTTGGTGAATTCGACCTCTACATAAATATATGTGGCAACTAATTATTAGAATTTCGTCCAAACAAAAAAACAACATCATGCCAAGATGAAGGCAGGCCTGTTGTGCATGACAGAGAAAACTCTGGGAGATATTGAGATGTTCCGCTATGCTGTTTTTTCGGAAAGGAGGGAAAGCGATGAAAGGATCAAAGTGGAAATATGCGATGATTGCAGGGGCTATGCTCTTCCCTTCATTGCAGGCTTCAGCCGGTTTCATGGATCAGATTGGTGGCTTGATCGGTGGTGCGGGAAGTGAAAAACCTGCTGCCTCGACCATGCCTTCCGCGACTGCCCTGAGCAAATCGGACATGATTGCCGGATTAAAAGACGCGCTGCGCGTCGGTTCGAAAAATGTAATAGGGAAGTTGGGGAAAACCGATGGTTTCAATGCCGACCCGAAGATTCATATCCCGCTACCGGAAAATCTGCAAACGGTGAAGTCCACCCTGTCCGCTATCGGCATGGGAGGTATGATGGACGACCTCGAACTCAAACTGAACCGCGCCGCTGAACTGGCCACACCCAAAGCCAAACGTATTTTCGGCAATGCGATCCGGGAAATGAGCTTCGATGATGCCAGAAAAATCCTCAATGGACCGGATGATGCAGCCACGCAATATTTCAAGGCGAAGATGTCTGTGCCATTATCCAGGGAAATGCGCCCGATTGTAAAAAAATCGTTGAATCAGGCCGGAGCAGTACAAGCCTATGATGGTATCATGGGACAATACCGGAACATCCCGTTTGTACCGGATGTAAAAGCCAATCTGACCCAGCATGTTGTCGATCTGGGTATGGCCGGTATTTTTCACTACATGGCCGAGGAAGAAGCCGCGATTCGAAAGAATCCTGTCAAACGCACCACAGCTATTCTGAAAAAAGTGTTTGGTCGTTAAGGAAACGCTATTCGGCTTCTTGTAAATACCACTGGACGGTTTTGCGGATGCCGGTCTCAAATGTTTCCGTCGGCGTCCAGCCCAATTCTTCGCCCATCCTGCTTGCATCGATGGCATAACGCCAGTCATGGCCGGGACGATCGGTCACAAATGAAATCAGTGTTTCGTGATTACCGCCCGGCCTGAACTCATCCATCAACTTGCAGATGCATTTCACAATGTCGATATTGGCCCACTCGTTGATACCACCTATATTATAGGTCTCCCCCAACCGGCCAGCCCGAATCACGGCATCAATACCTGAGCAATGGTCTTCAACATAAAGCCAGTCGCGAATATTGGAGCCGTCACCATAGACAGGGATGGGGCTGCCATTTAGACAATTGCGGATAATCGTCGGAATCAGTTTTTCGCTGTGCTGGTACGGTCCATAGTTATTTGAGCAGTTGGTCGTGGTGACAGGCAGACCATAGGTATGGAAATATGCACGCACCAAATGATCCGAGCCCGCCTTGGAAGCCGAATACGGCGAATTGGGAGCATACGGGGTGGTTTCACTGAATGCCGGATCATCTTTTTCAAGCGTGCCGTACACCTCATCGGTGGAAATATGGTGGAACCGGAAAGACGACAGGGATGAGCCTTCAAGCCAATACTGCCGGGCTGCTTCCAGCAAGGTAAAGGTGCCCATTACATTGGTTTTCACAAATATTTCCGGACCGGATATAGAATTGTCGACATGTGACTCGGCGGCAAAATGTACAATGGTATCAATGGCATGCTCATGCAACAGCCGGTCAATCAATGACCGATCACAGATATCGCCCTGCACAAAACGATGGCGCGATGCATCCGGTAAATCTTTAAGATTATCCAGCGAACCTGCATAGGTGAGCAGATCAAGATTAACGACATGTACATCCGGATCACTGGACAGCATAAAACGCACGTAATTACTGCCGATAAAACCGGCCCCTCCGGTTACCAGAATGTTGTTCGGTTTATATGTCATCGCAATTCCCTTAGTCAGCATTGATAATACTCTCTATACCAGTCCACAAATTGCTGAACGCCTTTATCTATCACGGTTGCTGGTCGATAATCCATATCACGCATCAAATCAGCCACATCCGCATAAGTAGCCTGCACATCACCCGGCTGCATGGCTATATAGTTCTTCTTTGCTTCCATGCCCAGTGCCTTTTCAATCGCTGCGATAAAATCACCCAACTCAACCGGCCTGGCATTCCCGATATTGTAAACCCGCCACGGTGCCCTGCTCGAACCGGGATCCGGAGCTTTACCATTCCAGTCCGGATTCGCTTCAGCCGGATGAGCCAGCACTCGGGTGACACCTTCAACGACATCGTCGATATAAGTGAAATCACGCCGCATTTTACCGTGATTGAACACATCGATCGTGTCCCCGGCCAGTATCGCTCTGGCAAACAGGAAATATGCCATATCAGGTCTGCCCCATGGGCCGTATACCGTAAAAAAACGCAATCCCGTTGTCGGCAGGCCATACAGATGCGAATAGGTATGAGCCATAAGTTCGTTGGCCTTTTTGGTTGCTGCATACAGTGAAATCGGGTGATCCACATTATCATGCACCGAAAAGGGCATCGACTCATTGGCGCCGTATACGGAAGATGAGGAGGCATACACCAGATGTTTGATGGGGTTGTGGCGGCAACCCTCCAGAATATTGGTGAAGCCGACAATATTGCTGTCAATGTAGGCATGCGGATTCTGCAATGAATAGCGCACCCCGGCCTGAGCGGCCAGATGGACGACCTGATCGAACTGCTCTTCTGCAAACAGTTGCTCCATACCCGCCCTGTCTGCTACATCCATTTTTATGAAACGAAAACCGGATTTCCCTGTCAAACGCTCAAGCCGGGCCTCTTTGAGACTGACATCGTAATAGTCATTCAGATTATCCAGTCCGATGACGTCATGACCAGCTGCCAGCAACCGGTGACTCAAGTGGGAGCCGATAAAACCCGCCGCACCGGTTACCAGCACCTTTGCAGGGGAAATGGCTTGAACCTTATGATTTGTACTCATGTGCTCCACCGAAAAAAATCAATTCTCATGGTCACTGCAAATTCTGACTGATTATACTGACCTATCCAATAACCGGTCACTGATTACTTCTCACTGTTTCCAATCACCCCGGCCTCTTGCAGATAGGCCAGTACCTGTTCAACACATTCATCCAGCGGCAATGATCCGGTGTCCACAACCAGTTCAGGGTTCTCGGGCTCCTCGTAGGGCGAGGAGATACCTGTAAATGCCTTGATTTCTCCGGACCGGGCACGGGCATACAAGCCTTTTACATCCCTTGATTCGCACTCATCGACAGAAGCACGGCAATAGATTTCAATAAAATCGCCATCATCGGCCAGTGCCCGCACCCTGTCGCGATCAGCACGAAATGGAGAAATAAATGCGGTCAGGGCAATCACACCGGCTTCAATAATCAGCTTGGACATTTCACCAATACGACGGATATTTTCCTGCCTGTCGGCATCAGAGAAACCAAGATCAGAGCAAAGACCATGGCGGACATTGTCACCGTCAAAAACAAAGGTTCGCGCACCCAGTTGATGCAATCTCTCTTCAACGGCATGGGCCAGCGTCGATTTTCCCGCTCCGGACAAGCCGGTAAACCAGAGAATGACACTGCGATGACCGTTGGCTGCTTCACGACGCTTGCGTGTTACGGTGGCCTGATGCCAAACCACATTACTGCTTTTTTTCTGCTCACTCATTGATACAGGAACTCCCTTGTAACTGCTCAGATGGAACCTTTCTATTTGATACAGGAAAACTTCTACACACCGAAAGAAAACAACCCGGCCTTCAATATCAGGCGGCAATTATAGCAGAAAAAAACACAATTGAGACTGGCAATAATCAGACCAAGAGCGAAAGAACATTATTTTTAAGATGACTAGAACGAATCGGCGCTGCTAGCTTGCGCGATATGAAACGAGCCGATCTTTTACAGCAACAGATAAACCAGCGGATTCTGATCCTGGATGGTGCCATGGGTACGATGATCCAGTCTTACAGGCTGGAGGAGGCCGACTACAGGGGGGATCGCTTTGCCGACTGGCCCAGCGAACTGAAAGGCAACAATGACCTGCTATCCCTGACACAGCCACAGATCATCCGGGAGATTCATACAGCTTATCTTGAAGCAGGCGCTGATATTGTTGAAACCAACACATTCAATGCCAATTCCATATCCATGGCCGATTACGGTATGGAATCGCTGGTCTATGAACTGAACAAGGCGGGCGCGGCACTCGCACGCGAAGCCTGTGATGCATTGGCAAGTGACGCAAAACCGCGCTTTGTCGCCGGTGTACTGGGTCCGACATCACGCACCTGTTCGCTTTCACCTGATGTGAATGATCCGGGTTTCCGCAATATTACCTTCGACGAACTGGTCGAAACCTACACTGAAGCCACGCACGGACTGATTGATGGCGGTGCCGACATCATCCTGATTGAAACTGTCTTTGATACGCTCAATGCCAAAGCAGCGGTTTTTGCGGTGAAGAAATATTTTGAAGATACAGCGATGGAATTACCCATCATGATATCCGGCACCATTACCGATGCCTCCGGCCGCACCCTGTCCGGCCAGACCGCCACGGCCTTTTACAATTCACTCGCACACGCTCAACCTGTCTCCATTGGACTGAATTGCGCCCTTGGTGCCAACGAATTACGCCAGTATATCGAAGAACTGTCCGACACAGCCTCCTGTGCCATCAATGCTCATCCCAATGCAGGGCTTCCCAATGCATTCGGTGGTTACGATGAAACACCGGAAGATATGGCTGCCGAGATTAAAGAATGGGCAGAATCCGGTTTCCTGAACATTATCGGCGGTTGCTGCGGTACCGGCCCCGATCATATTCGCGCCATGGCCAGTGCCGTGGAAGGCATCGCCCCACGCCCGGCTCCCAAACCTGACATTCAGTGCCGTTTATCCGGACTGGAGCCATTACATATCAATAAAGACAGTCTGTTTGTCAATGTCGGCGAACGTGCCAATGTCACCGGCTCCGCCCGCTTCAAACGACTGGTCATGGCCGGCGATTACGCTACCGCGCTGGATGTCTGCCGGGAACAGGTGGAAAACGGAGCCCAGATCATCGACGTCAATATGGATGAGGCGATGCTGGACGGTGTTCAGGCCATGACGACGTTTCTCAATCTGATTGCCGCCGAACCGGATATTTCGCGGGTACCGGTCATGATTGATTCATCCAAGTGGGAAATTATCGAAGCGGGCCTCAAATGTATTCAGGGCAAGGGCGTAGTAAACTCCATTTCACTCAAGGAAGGGGAAGCAGCATTTATCGAGCATGCCAAACTGGTACGCAATTACGGTGCTGCCGTAATTGTCATGGCCTTCGATGAGGACGGGCAGGCTGATACCTACGAACGCAAAATATCCATCTGCGAACGCTCCTACCGTGTGCTGACCGAAACCTGCGGTTTCCCGCCTGAAGATATTATTTTTGATCCGAATATCTTTGCCATCGCCACCGGCATCGAAGAACATAACAACTATGCTGTGGACTTCATCGAAGCCACCGGCTGGATCAAACAGAACCTGCCATATGCCATGATTTCCGGCGGTGTCTCCAATGTATCATTCTCCTTCCGTGGCAATAATCCGGTACGCGAAGCCATCCATTCCGTATTCCTCTATCACGCCATCAAACAGGGCATGGATATGGGCATCGTCAATGCCGGCCAGCTGGCAGTATATGATGATCTTCCGGAAGAGTTGCGTCAGTGCGTTGAAGATGTGGTGCTCAACCGTCGTGACGATGCCACCGAACGCTTGCTGGATATTGCCGACAATTATCGCGGTGATGGCGTGCAGGCAAAAAAAGCCGATGATGAATGGCGCAAATTACCAGTCGCCAAACGGCTCGAGCATGCGCTGGTCAAAGGCATTGATACCTATGTCGATGAAGATACTGAAGAAGCCCGCCTGGCTTTTGATACCCCGATTGAAGTCATTGAAGGGCCATTAATGGACGGCATGAATGTGGTCGGTGATCTGTTTGGTGATGGTAAGATGTTCCTGCCTCAGGTTGTAAAGTCCGCCCGCGTCATGAAAAAAGCCGTGGCCTGGCTAATGCCTTATATTGAAGCAGGCAAGGCTGCCGGCACCAACAGCTCCAACGGCAAGGTGCTGATGGCAACCGTCAAGGGTGATGTGCATGATATCGGTAAAAATATCGTCGGCGTGGTACTCCAGTGCAACAACTTCGAGGTGATTGATCTTGGCGTCATGGTGCCTGCTGCCACCATTCTGGAAGAAGCCAGAAAGCACAATGTGGATATCATTGGACTGTCCGGCCTGATCACACCAAGTCTGGATGAAATGGTGCATATCGCCAAAGAAATGACCCGGCTGGGTTTTCACCTGCCCATTATGCTGGGCGGTGCCACCACTTCCAAAGCGCATACCGCTGTAAAAATCGAACCGGAATATGATGAGCCTGTGATTTGGGTCAAGGATGCCTCCCGTGCCGTGGGCGTAGCACAAAATCTGATTTCGGAACTCAATCGCGCATCCTTTGTGCAAAAAACACGCGAAGAGTACAAAGGTGTACGTGATCGCTATCTGGGCCGCCAGCAGCAAATCAACTGGTTAAGTCTGGCCGATGCACGCGCCAACCGGATCAATATCGACATCGCCAATATTCCTGCGGCCCCCAGACAACCGGGCATCACGGTGCTGGATGATATTTCGATTGCCGAAATTCGTGAGTTTATCGACTGGACACCGTTCTTCTCGGCATGGGAACTCAATGGAGCATACCCGCGCATCCTGTCTGATCCGCACAAGGGCAAGGAAGCGCAAAAGCTGTTTGACGAGGCCAATCAGTGGCTCGACACCATTATTGAAAAAGGCTGGTTTACTGCGCGCGCCATCTTTGGTCTGTTTCCGGCTCAGGCTACGGATGATGACAGTGTCATTATCTTTAAAGATGAATCGCATCAGCAGGAGCTGGCCCGCTTCCACTTCCTGCGTCAGCAACAGGATAAAAAAGATGCGCGTGCCAATCTGTGTCTGGCCGACTTTGTCTGTGCTGAACAACCTGATCATATGGGTGCGTTTGCGGTCGGCATTTTCGGCGCGGAAGAACGAGCCAAAGCCTTTGAGGCGAAGCATGATGACTACAATGCTATCATGATCAAGGTACTGGCCGACCGCCTGGCCGAGGCGCTGGCAGAAATGCTGCATCATCGTGTACGCACACATTACTGGGCTTACGATGCCGATGAATCACTGAGCAATGAAGATATGATCCGTGAAAAATACCAGGGCATTCGGCCTGCAGCCGGCTATCCCGCCTGTCCGGAACATACCGAGAAAAATACGCTGTGGCAGCTACTCGATATAGAAAACCGGATTGGCATGCAGTTGACGGAGTCCTGTGCCATGCTCCCTACAGCCGCCGTGTCCGGACTGTATTTCGCCAGCCCGGAATCACGTTATTTCACCGTTGGTAAAATCAACAAAGATCAGGTGGAAGATTATGCCAGACGTAAAGGAATCAGCATTGAAGAAGCAGAAAAGTGGCTGGCTCCAAATCTGGGATATTAACGGAGTATCGATATCTTCGCTGTAGCCGGAACGGGTAATAACTTCCGGGGAATATCACCTGCAGCGGAATATTCAGCCTGAATCATTCCCGGAATAACGCTTGAAACTGTCAGGCCAGCAATTCGGCCATGCGTTGTCCGAGTAATGTGGGGTTATGTTCTACAGTCACACCGGCAGCTTCCAGCGCAGTAAATTTGGCTTCGGCAGTACCTTTGCCACCGGAGATAATCGCGCCTGCATGCCCCATGCGTTTGCCTTTCGGAGCAGTCGCACCGGCAATGAAGGCGACGACAGGTTTCGATACATGATCCCGAATATAGTCGGCGGCATGCTCTTCATCCGAACCGCCGATTTCACCGATCATGACCACACCCTCGGTCTCCCCGTCAGCCTCGAATAATTTCAATGCATCAATGAAGTTCATGCCATGGATCGGATCACCACCCATACCGATACAGGTGGATTGACCCAGGCCTGTCTGCGTTAATTGTTCGACTGCTTCATAGGTCAGCGTACCGGAACGTGAAATCACCCCGATCCGGCCGGGTTTGTGGATATGCCCCGGCATGATACCGATTTTCGCTTCCCCCGGCGTGATGATACCGGGACAATTCGGACCGATCAGAATACAATCAAGCTGCGAAATCACTTTTTTAACATGCAACATATCCAGAACGGGAATCCCTTCCGTGATGCACGCAATCAACCTGATACCGGCCTGCGCTGCTTCAATTATGGCATCTGCGGCAAAACGGGGCGGTACAAAAATCACTGTTGCCTCCGCTCCTGCCTGAGTGACTGCATCAGCAACCGTATTGAAAACAGGGTGGCTCAAATGGGTTTGCCCGCCCTTTCCGGGTGTCACGCCACCGACAAAACAGGTGCCATAGGCAATCATCTGCTCAGAATGGAATGTTCCCTGCTTGCCCGTAAACCCCTGACAAATCACGCCTGTATTTCGATCCAGAATAACGCTCATACGGATTTCCTCGCAGCTGCCACAGCGAATTCTGCAGCCTGATCCAGATCATCGGCCCAACGCACATCCAGACCCGCTTCCTTCACAATGCTTCGCCCTTCTTCCTGATTGGTGCCAACCAGTCGCATCACGACAGGCACTCGCATCGGGTAGGTTTTAATCGCTTCCAGCAATCCGTTGGCAATGATATCGCAACGCACAATGCCACCGAAAATATTCACCAGCACCGCTTTCACATGCGCATCACTGAACAGAAGTCTGAATGCCTCGCTCACGGCTTCGACAGTGACCCCTCCACCGACATCGAGAAAATTGGCCGGCTTGTCACCCTTGAGCTGGATAATATCCATCGTTGCCATGGCCAGACCGGCACCATTGACCATGCAACCGATATTGCCGTCCAGTTCGATATAATTCAGGCCGAATTCCGATGCTTCGATTTCGCGCGGGTTTTCCTCATCCGGGTCACGCAATGCTGCAATTTCGGGCTGGCGATAGATGGCATTGTCATCCACAACAAACTTGGCATCCAGCGCCACCAGTTGCCCCTCATCTGTAAGGATCAGCGGATTCAATTCCAGCAAAGCCCCGTCCTTCTCTCGAAACATGGTAAACAGATTGCTGGTCAGCACATAAAGTTCCTTCGCCTGATCATCGGACAAACCGAGAAAACCGGCCATACGGTTACTTTCCTGCGCCGTAACAGTTTCACCTGCAACCGGCATGGTCATAATCTGCTCCGGTTTTTCTGCCGCAACCTGTTCGATATCCATGCCTCCGGCCGGACTGACGACAAATGAAATACCCTCACGCTCCCGGTCTATCAGTAAACTCAAATAAAATTCGCGCGCAATATTCAGGCCCTGCTCGACATAAAGCCGGTTCACCCGTTTGCCAGACGTTCCTGTCTGTTTCGTGACCAGCACCGAACCCAGCAGGTCATCCGCAACATGCATCACCTCATCCAGTGAATGACAGACCCGTACCCCGCCGGCCTTACCGCGACCGCCGGCATGAATCTGGGCTTTTACCACCTGGACAGAGCCGCCCAGAGATTCTGCCACAGACACGGCCTCATCAGCTGTAAAAGCCACCCCGCCTTTGGGAACCGGCACCCCAAACTCAGCCAGAATAGCCTTGGCCTGATATTCATGAATATTCATTGATTCTCCCCACTTCCAGGTACATACAGTTACGTTCAGAAATGACTCAGCGCATCCACAGTTTTCACCAACTCCTTCACAGCCAGCATGGACTGATGCAGGGCAGCGGCTTCTTTTTCGGTCAAATCCAGCTCCATGATCGCTTCAACGCCGTCGCGCCCCAGCTTGCAGGGTACACCCATATAATAACCGTTCACGCCATACTCCCCTTCCAGATAAGCAGCACATGGCAAAATCCGTTTCTTGTCCTTGATAATGGCTTCGGCCATTTGCACCACAGAAGCACCGGGCGCATAAAATGCCGAACCGGTTTTCAGTAACTGTACGATCTCGGCACCACCCTGAGCAGTGCGTTTACAAATGGATTCAACCCGTTCCGGATCCATTAATTCGGTAATCGGAATACCTGCCACCGTCGAATAACGCGGTACCGGAACCATCGTATCACCATGGCCTCCGAGCACACATGCCGCCACATTTTCAATCGATACATGCAGCTCTTCAGCAATAAATGCCCGCATGCGGGCCGAATCCAGTACACCAGCCATACCAATCACCCGCTGTTTGGGAAATCCGGACACTTTCAAAGCTGTATATACCATGGCATCCAGTGGATTAGTCACCACCAGAATAATACAGTCGGGCGAATATTTGACGATATTGCGTGTCACTTCAGAGACAATTTTCACATTGATGTTGAGCAAATCATCACGGCTCATGCCGGGCTTACGGGCAATACCGGCCGTTATAATCACCAGATCGGATTTGGCTGTTTCAGCATAATCCTGCGTGCCGTGCACCAGTGCATCAAAGCCCTGAATGGGCGATGACTCAAACATATCCAGCGCCTTGCCCTGGGGTACCCCATCCATCACATCAATCATGACAATATCCGCCAGTTCTCTCTGGGCAGCCAGAAAAGCAGCCGTTGCACCAACATTTCCCGCCCCGACCACCGTTATTTTCTTGCGATGAAAAGCTGATTTACTGATATCTTCGATTTCTGACCAACGCATAATTATCTCCCTTGATACCGCCTCAGACTGATTGTAAATCATGCCGATGATTATAACGATAGTCCAACGAATTGGTGCGCAGAAGCAGCTGAACTATACAGTCACTGTGCTTGCGCAGATGATTACGACACGTAATATCGCCCCCCGTACTAAAATATACTTTTCAGGTGAAACAGACTATGCATAAAGTACAGGCACTGCCGGGCGCATTTCCTCTACATGAAAATCGTGATTTTCTGTCAGAAAGCGAATGGGTGATATTCAAATTACTGTGTAAACCGGTTGATTCCCTGGCTGAAGAGGATGCACAGTCACTTTCCGTCGCTACGGGCAATCAGGTTTCACCCGAACGCTGTGATGTACTGATCCGTATTGTACGCATTTCGCAGTTACCTGGTTTAGGCAGCTGGATTGCACGTCTGCTGGCTGAAGCAGGTTTCAGCGATGCCGACTTGCGTAATCGTGATGCCGCTGAAATCACCGACAGTATCAATGCAAAAGCGGGATATCATATCTGTAACGAAGCCACAACAAGGGCGCTACAGGCATTACAACTGCAGTGGAAAGGTGCAGAGTCCTGAGAAAATCGACAATGGATGAAGATTACATGAGTGAAAGAATACTGGTTACCGGCGGTGCCGGATATATTGGTTCCAATATAGCAGCAGCGCTGGTTAAACGCCCCGGTACGGATGTGCTGGTGGTGGATGACTTTTCATCCGGCGACTGGCGCAATCTGATTCATGTGGATTGCGAAGTGCGCGCGGCAGACTGCGATGATCCGGCTCTGCTCGAGGAAATCGCCGATGGCGCTTTTTCCGCCATTTTCCATGAAGCTGCCATTACGGATACAACTATCATGGATCAACGCCTGATGATCGAGGTCAATACCAATGCCTTCGCCGACATGCTGGAAGCCTGTCATGTATCCGGCACACGCATGATCTATGCCTCCTCGGCAGGCACGTATGGCAATTCCCCTGCACCCAATATGGTGGGCTCTGGCGAAGCGCCGGAAAATATCTACGGCTTTTCAAAACTGGCCATGGATCGCCTCGCCAGTCGTCGCTACGAGACACATGCAGCTCCGATTATCGGGCTGCGCTATTTCAATGTGTACGGTCCGGGCGAAACGCATAAAAATGAAAAAACCGGTAATAAAACCGCTTCAATGATACTGCAGTTGTATGAACAGGTGAAAGCCGGCAATCAACCGCGCCTGTTCAAATATGGTGAACAAATGCGTGATTTTGTTTATATCCGCGATGTTGTTGCAGCCAATCTGGCTGCACTGGATGCGCCCCGCTCCGGCGTTTGCAATGTCGGATCCGGACTGGCACGTTCCTTCAATGATATCATCCAGATTCTTTCAAAAGAACTGGAAACCGATTTTGAAATTGAATACTTCGATAACCCGTTCACATTTTACCAGAATCATACCGAGGCCGATCTTTCACTTACTGCTGACCTTCTGAACTGGCAACCTGAATGGACGCTGGAAAAAGGCATGCGGGATTACATCAAACTACTGGAAAAGGGCTATCGAGGCCCTGCTGAGGCAGCCTGATGCGTTATTTTATATTAAGCTCTGCACTATTGGGTCTGCTGCTGGCCGGCTGCATGCACGTGCCCATCCATCAGGGCAACAGGCTGGATATCAACGAGATTAATCTGATTCAGGAAGGCGATTCAAAGTTCAGCATCGAACAGAAACTTGGTTCACCGATATTATCCAGTGTCCTGCATCCGAATCGGGTGACATACTATGAAGAATTTGAAGATGAGGATACCGGTGCCATGCACAAACGCGGTGTGGAAATCATCTATGATGATGCGCTACGTGCCAAATCCATTCGCCGATTCGGTTTTGATGAACAAAAACCCGAAAAATCCGGCTGGTTTTGATGAACAGATTAAAATACCTGGCCATGGGGCCAATGTTATTTGCACTTGGCTGTGCCCATGCTCCGAACCTTTCCCAGCATCAACAGTCAGGGCATAAAACAGAGGTTTCCGGAACAGCTCCGGTCGGTGATCGCAGTGCCTCGGTACAGTTATCTGATCCCCTGCTTGCCGGCCTTCGAAAAGAAGACATTGCCAATGCAAAAACGCTGGCCAGGCAACGCTATCAACACAGCTGGAAAACCATTGCTCAGCGTTCCCGTTTTGTGCGCCATCGGCTGATTGATGCACTGAACCAATTGAATGCCCCCATATCACTGCAGGTCATCCCGATTGTGGAGTCCTCATACAACCCTTATGCCATTTCCCATTCCGGGGCTATCGGCCTGTGGCAGCTGATGCCGGCCACAGCTCGCGGTCTTGGTGTGCACTCGAATAAAAAATTCGACGGCCGAAGGGAAGTCGATGCATCCACCCTGGCAGCCATTAGCTATCTGAAACAACTGTATCAGCGGTTTAACAGCTGGCCACTGGCTTTTGCAGCTTACAATATCGGCCCCAATGCTCTGGCCCGACAATTAAAGAAGCACGCATGGAAAAATTCCGATGGTCTGAACAATTTACCGATCCCGATAGAAAACCGTGCCTATGTTCAGTATATTATTGGTATGGCCGCTTTGCTTCAGGAACATATATTCGACTTTCCGGAACCCGTCAAAACACGCAAGGTAGCGCTAACCGCACCGATTGATATTAGCAGGCTTGCCCAAATCAGCGGCATGGAAGAAAATGAAATTTTCCGCTTTAACCCGGTTCTGAATCAGTCCCAATACCTGAAAACGAATATCACCATCCATGTGCCCGAAACCCGACATGAGACCATCCGGAATAAAATGACCATGGCAGGCCCCCGGTTTATTCAAAAAGCGGTAGGCAAAGGTGACACCCTGTGGAGCATTGCCCGAACACACCATACCAGTGTCAGCACATTGAAAAATCTGAATAAAAACGTCGGAAAATATTTGCATATAGGACAAATACTGAAAGTGCCGGCTGATCATCTGGCCAGTGCCGGTGCCAGTGCCAACCCGCTGTTGCCGAAAAACCGCAGAATCCGTTACAGGGTACGTTCAGGTGATTCATTATGGCGCATCGCCCATCGATTCGGTACAACTCCTGCCGCTATCGCCCGTTCCAACAGGATTTCGATGAACAGCACGATTCGTGTCGGAGATACATTATGGGTTTATGCCAAGGTGCGTCCAAGCTGACCTGTCTCAGACTGACCGGCTTTCTATTCCTTATTCTGCTGACTGCCTGCTCCGGAGCAGATCAGGATGCAAATCCTGCTGCAACCCTGAACGAAGTCCCGGATACAGTTCCTGATATCCCCGCCCGGGGAGACAGACTGGTGAATGCCAGCATCGGTGATGCCACCAACCTGATTCCGATGATTGCCGGTGATGCATCCAGCCACGCCATTGCAGGGCTGTTATATCTCTCATTGCTCAAATACGATAAAAATCTTGATCTGGTCGGCCAGCTTGCAGAATCATGGGAAGTCTCCACAGACAATAAAACCATCACATTTCATCTCCGGCCCGGGCTTGCGTGGACGGATGGCAAACCCCTCACATCAACCGATTGCGCCTTTACCCTGCAACTGATCCGGAACGAACACACCCAGAGTGCCTACAAGGCTGATTATACACTGGTATCCGGTTTTGAGGCACCCGACCCTCATACATTTATTGTACACTACAGCGAACCCTTTTCACCGGCTCTTGCCTCATGGTCTTCACTGGGCATTCTACCCAAACATATTTTTGAGCATGTCGATATCATGAACACTGAATTGTCGCGCAAGCCCAAAGCCACGATTGGTCCCTATCAGCTGGCCGACTGGCAGTCGCAACAGTCTATTTTGATGAAAGCCAATCCGGATTATTTTGATGGCCCGGTCTGGATCAGTGAACGGTTGACCCGCATCATTCCCGACAGGGCAACCCAGTTCCTCGAACTCTCGGCCGGCCGGCTGGATTCTGTAGGCCTGACACCGGTACAATATCAGCGACTGTTCGATACCAAACCATTGCTCAAAGCCAATTACAACCGCTATAAATATCTCGATTTTGTGTACACCTATCTCGGTTTTAACCTGAAACGCAAACCGTTTGATGATATTCGCATCCGTGAAGCCATCGCCTATGCTATCAACAGGCAGGAGATTCTTGACGGTGTGCAACTCGGTCTGGGAGAAACCATTGCCAGCCCGTACAAACCGGGCACATTCTGGGTCAATCAGAAACTCAAACCGCGTCCGTATGACCCTGACAAGGCCAGGGCTCTGCTTGCCGAAGCCGGTTGGCGCGACTCTGACGGCGACGGTATTTTTGACAAAAACGGAACCCGGCTGTCTTTCACCATTTTAACCAACAATGGCAACAAACAACGAGCCGATGCCGCTACTATCATCCAGCACCGGCTCAAAAAAATCGGTATCGCAGTCAAAGTTCGTCTGGTGGAGTGGTCTGCCTTTATCGAAAATTTCATCAACAAACGTCAGTTCGACGCCGTGATTCTCGGCTGGTCGTTATCGCCGGATCCTGATCAGTTTACCATCTGGCACTCGTCCCAGACCGGCCAACGCCAGTTCAATTTCCTTTCCTACAGCAATGCAAAGGTAGATGCCGCACTGGAAACAGCCCGGCGAACTTTTGACCGGCAACAACGCAAAGTACAATATGATATCATGCAGCAAGAAATCTATAAGGACGTACCCATGGTATTCCTGTTTGCACCCTATTCCCTGCCTGTCATGCACAAACGCATTCATGGCGTGAAACCGGCACCGGCCGGCATCGGATACAACAGTGAGCACTGGTATGTTCCGGCCCCGCTGCAAAAATACAAACAGACTTCGATTACGCCCTGATTTATATCAGGAGGACCATACGCTCTGGTGCTTCCACCCCAGCGATTCAGCCACGCCCTGATGCAACACCTTGCCATCCCGGATATTGATGCCACGAGATAGCGCCGCATTTAAACGTGCCGCCTCATCCACGCCGTGATTCGCAATCAACTGAATATACGGCAAGCTTGCATCGGTCAGCACCATCGTGCTGGTTAACGGTACCGAGCCCGGCAGATTGGGCAGGCAACAATGAATCACGCCCTCTTCCACATAAACCGGCGATTCGTAAGTAGTGGGCCGGCTGGTTTCACTGATACCCCCCTGATCAATAGAAACATCAATCAATACGCTGCCTGCCGGCATCTTGCGCACATCATCGCGTTTTAGCAGACCGGGAGCATGTTTGCCGGGAACCAGTGCGGCACCAATCAGGATATCGCAGTCCGGCAACAGGCTATGCAGACGTTCGTCCGAAAAATGCACCACGTCAATATGTTCATGCAGGGAAGACTTCAACGAATGAACCCTGCTCCGGCTGGCTTCCAGCACCACTACATTCGCTCCCAGTCCGGCCAGTGCATCGGCCGCATTCAAACCGACATTGCCGGCTCCGAGAATCAAAACCGATGCAGGTGAACTGCCTGCCACACCTCCGGCCAGAATTCCTTTACCGGGAAACGCTGTGCCATTCTCCTTTTGCAGAAAACGCACAGCCAGTTGTGCCGCTACCCTGCCGGCCACCTGCGACATTCGGGCCAGAATGGGTAGACGACCATCGTCCAGCTGCACGGTTTCATAAGCGATAGCGCATACCTGTTTTTTCAGCAGCACCCAAGCCAGCTCCGGTACTGCCGCCAGATGCAAAAAAGTAAACAGCACGAGATTCGGGCGAAGAAAACCATATTCGCTGGCCAATGGCTCCTTGACCTTTACTACCAGATCACAGTCCCATGCATCTTTGGCAGATTCCGCGACACTGGCCCCGGCTGTGATATAATCGTTATCGGAAAAACCGCTGTCCATGCCTGCACCGGCCTGCACCACCACCTGATGACCGTCGGCAACAAGCCTGCCGACACCGGCCGGAATCATTGCCACCCGATGTTCATGGTTCTTGATTTCCCGGGGAACACCAATTCGCATGCCCGGCACCTCCTGCCTTCAACAACATGATTATACCACAAGCCCTGAAAATATTCCTGTATGATTGTTCATGCCACAGCTGGAAAAACTACAACCAGTTAAACCACCCTGCTTCAATATGAGATTCCTGTTGCGATGTGGCAGACAATGATTCAATCTGCCTTTGGTTCAGAGGTAAACAAATGGCTGACAGTTCAAACAATATCACCGTGTATTACGATGCTTCATGTCCGAAATGTGTGAAGGACAGGGAGAATTACGCCAACATGGCCGGTGAAACAGGCCGTGATGTCTGCTGGATGGATATCACCGGACGTGATGATGAACTGCGTGAACTGGGCATTGATCCGCGCAAGGCACTGACCGAATTACATGTCAAAGATCAGCATGGCCGTATTCTCTCCGAAATCGATGCCTACATTCTGCTCATGCAACGGGTGCCACGCCTGCGTATCCTTGCATGGCTGATCAGCCTGCCGGTCATTCGCCCTGTGATCGCATTTTTATATCATCGCATGGTCATGCACCGCTTACGCCGTGAAGGCAGGCTATGATCCACCGCTTATGCATACTTTCCCCAAACGCCCAAAAGGAAACTATCCATGATCCCTTTCAGACTCATCGATACTGCCACTGAACACGGTACAACATTGCGGCTGTACCAGCGCGGCGTCGATTTCTCGATCCGTGTGGATCACGCGGGCGACCTGATGAACAGCCGAACCCATCACTCGGAGGATGTGCTGGCCGAGCTGGCCTGCAAGCCCATCTCCGACCGGAAAAAACCGCACCTGCTGGTCGGCGGACTCGGCATGGGATTCACGCTGGCTGCTGCGCTTTCCCTTGCCGACCCGGCTGCACGGGTAACCGTGGCCGAACTCATGCCGGCGGTAGTGCGCTGGAATCGGGAATATCTGGGCATCGTTGCCGGATGCCCGCTTGATGATGAACGTGTTGTTGTGATTGAGCAGGATGTCGGCAAAGTCATGTCTGATCACAGGAATGGCTTCGATGCCATCATGCTGGATGTTGATAACGGTCCGGATGCCTTTACCCGCGATGACAATGATTCTTTATACGGCCTGTACGGTCTGAACAATGCTTATGAGGCTCTCAAACCCGGCGGCGTATTAACAGTCTGGTCGGCATTTCCGGATGATGCGTTTACCCGGCGCATGATGAAAGTCGGCTTTACAGTAGAGCAGCAGCGCGTACGGGCCCATAAAAATCAGGCCAATAACAGACATACGATCTGGATCGGTATCAAGCCATAAAAAGCGAAGGATCATGCAGACCCGTGCATTGCCAGCCGGACGGATTCATGCGTCGTCCGTACTAAAGCCACCTCAAAGCCTCTTGACGAGTGTATAACCCTGGTGAGACGGATCACATATCAGACCCCTGAGCTGCATGTAGTGTTTTGCACTTATTATTCAGCGAAGGGGATTGGCGTATCATGGGCACTCAGACTTATTTTCCAGGCAAGGTTGCTTCGACCGGGGAAACAGCTTTGGTTCTGAATAAATCAAACAATAATCTGAATATGGTCTGGGCCTCTATTGCACTGGCTGCCGGATTCTGGTTCTTCGAACCGGTCTCCTATTCCATTCTGCTTGACGACGGCACATTTATTCAACACTGGTTGCAACCTGATCAGGACCGGGTTGAAATGCGAACCGTCATTGTTGCCCTGCTTTTGCTGTTCGGTATTTACGCCCAGATTATGCTGGGCCGCCAGAAGCAGGCCTACCTGCAACTCAAAAATAATACGCAGTTACTGCGAAAAATCGTGGATAACGCTCACGATGCCTTCTTTTCTATTGATGCCACTGGAAAGATTATCGACTGGAACCCCGCCGCCGAGAATATGTTCGGCTGGTCACGTCAGCATGCAATCGGTCAGAACATTACCGAAACCATCATCTCTCCTGAACATCGCCAGACATTCTCCAGTGAACTCAAGTCTTTCTCCGAATCAGGACAGACAAAACTCCTGAATACCCGCAGTGAAGCCTCGTTATGGCACCGTGACGGCTTC
>JAUZQH010000065.1 GCA_030951065.1 Mariprofundus sp.
CTATACTGTCTGAAGCGGGCATCAATATCGGTGGTTTCAGGCTGGGTCGTCGGGAAGATGCCGATACCGCAGTTGCCATCATTCAGGTGGATACCCCGCCTTCCCCGGAAGTGCTGGATAAACTGGCCGCCTTGCCTGATATGCTAATGGTGCGATATGCTGAACTGGGAGATATGTGATGCCGACGCATAAACCTGTCATTGGTTTGAATGACGCGTTCGGTGCCCAGGCCAGAGCATTGCGTCGTCTGCAGGCTGATATCCTGAAGCTGTTTGATGAGGCCGGTTATGAGGAAGTGATTCCGCCTATACTGGAGCGTCCGGACTCTATGCAATCCGGTGCAGGCCGTTTTCTGGCTGATCAGACCGTAGTATTTTCCGATCCGGCGGGAGCAGGAACGCTGGCGATTCGTTCGGATATGACACCGCAGATTGCCCGCATTGCCGCGACCCGTTTGCAACACGAGGAAATTCTCAAACTCTGTTATTCCGGCACTGTCATGCTGGCGCGCCCCGATGTGCGGGGTGGTTCCCGTCAGCAGTGGCAGACCGGGGTGGAATGTCTGGGTGTAGCCGGCAGGGACGGCGATATCGAAGTCATGCATCTGGCGGCGCGTACCATGCTGGTCGCCGGATTCGATCAGCCGGTATTACAGGTCGGGCATATTGGTTTGCTCAAGGCACTGGTGGCGGGGAGTGATACTCCGCTGGAAACATGGACGGCGAAAATATCACATCGTTCACCGGATGATTTGTCTGAATTAATAGCTACAGAACAGCTGTCTGATACGGTGAGCAGCGCATTGCTGGAGATGGTATCGGGTATTGCTGATCAGCAATGGATTCGTGCCCATATCGGTCTAATAAATGCTGATTTTGATCATGCTGCCAATGAGTTGCTGAGCTTGATTAAAGAACTGGGTGAAGAACTGGAAGGCCATGTCAGTGTCTATGCTGATGCTGCTGTGATGCCACGTTTCCTATATCATAGCGGCATCCTGTTTGCCGGCTTTGCTTCCGGTGTGGCTCAGGCATTGCTGCATGGTGGCCGCTATGATGCGATGATGGCAGCACATGGCAGGGATATGCCGGCGACCGGTTTTTCATGTGATTTGTGGGCACTGATTAACGCCTGCTAAGATTTAAAGTCTTTTCACCGCAGAGTACGCTGAGCACGCAGAGGAAAAACAAGGAATAACAGATTGAGTTCATTCCAGTCATTATTTGAGAATATTTTCCTTCGCGTTCTTCGTGATCTTCGTGGTGCAAAATCGAGGTTAAGAAGATGACAAATACTGTAGCGATTGGAATTCAGTGGGGTGATGAAGGCAAGGGCAAGATCGTTGATCTGCTGACCCCCGATGTGGATGTGGTGGCCCGTTTTCAGGGGGGGCCGAATGCCGGACATACGTTAGTCATCGGCAATCAGAAAACTGTCCTGAATCATATTCCGTCCGGTATCCTGCATGCGAATACAGCCTGTCTGATTGGTAACGGTACTGTGGTGGATCCATTCCACCTGGTTGAAGAGATGGATACGCTGATTGAGGCGGGTATTCCGGTGGCAGAACGTCTGAAAATTTCCGAACGTTGCCAGTTGATTTTGCCTTATCACCGGGCGCTGGATGCAGCGCGTGAAGCGGCTAAAGGCAAGGATAAAATCGGAACGACCGGCAAGGGCATCGGCCCGTGTTATGAAGACAAGACCGCCCGGCGCGGTATTCGTCTGATTGATTTGAAATCGGATGATTTGAACACACGCATCGATGCGAATCTCGAATATGTCAATTTCATGCTGGTGGAGTATCTGAAAGCAGAAACGATTTCACGTGAAGACGTGGACAAAGCACTGGATCTGGCGCGTGAGCGCCTGTTGCCGCTGGCTGCCGATGTACCGCTGATTCTGCAACGGCATATCAAAGCCGGTGACAGCGTATTGTATGAAGGTGCGCAGGGTTCGATGCTGGATGTCGATCATGGTACATATCCGTATGTAACATCATCGAATACCGTAGCCGGTGCTGCACTGGCCGGTTTGGGTGTCGGCCCCGGTCAGGTCGATGCGGTATTGGGCATCTGCAAGGCTTATACGACACGGGTCGGTTCCGGCCCGTTCCCGACAGAACTGTACAATGCCGAAGGTATGAATTGCCCGTCCGGTAAACATATGGCCGAACGCGGCCAGGAATTCGGCGCCACCACCGGTCGCCCGCGTCGCACCGGCTGGTTTGACGGGCCGGTGGTTCAGCATGCCGTGCGCATTAATGGTGTGACAGGGCTGGCGATTACCAAGCTCGACGTGCTCGATGGTCTGGAAGAAGTGAAATTGTGCGTGGCTTATGAACTGAACGGTGAACGCCTGGAATCTATTCCTGCCTGCTGTAATCAGCTGGATGCCGTGATTCCGGTTTATGAAACCCTGCCGGGCTGGAGCGATAATACATTCGGTGCGACTTCAATGGATCAGTTGCCGGCCAATGCTGTCGCATTGCTCAAGCGTATCGAAGAGGTATGCGAATGCCCGATTGCGATGCTGTCCACAGGCCCGGACCGCAATCACATCATCCATCTGCACTGAAACCAGTCCAAGACTTTTCACCGCAGAGTACGCGAAGTTACGCAAAGGAAGGCAATAGAATAATTAGGGATAAGCTGAAAAAGTCAGAGTATCCGCGTGGGCTATGGATGGAGTACTGAAAACTGCATGGACGCAGTGTTTCAGACTTTCCTTGGAAAGGCTGGTATTGATTGCCTGCGCTATCAGAGCCCAGACCGGATAAATTTCTCGATGCGTGTTTTGATTTGATCGCGCACGCGGCGAAATTCGGCCATGATCTCTGCTTCGCTGCCGTCGGCCTTGGCAGGATCGGCAAAAGGCCAGTGCACACGTTTTCCAGCCATAGAAAAAATCGGGCAGTGCTCATCGGCATGACTGCACACAGTCACCAGCAGATCGAGTGATTGTAATATCTCAGGATTAATTACTTCCGATTCCTGTGCGGAAATATCCACCCCGGCTTCCCGCATCACGGTAATGGCGCGCGGGTTTTTACCATGTGCTTCAATCCCGGCTGAAAATACCTCATAATTATCACCGCCCAGGTGTTTCAGCCATCCCTCGGCCATTTGTGAACGGCATGAGTTGCCGGTACATAAAAAAAGCACCTGTTTTTTGTCCATGATTGATCTCCTTTAGCCATACTTTTAAGCACGAAGGTTTTTTGTGATTCC
>JAUZQH010000066.1 GCA_030951065.1 Mariprofundus sp.
CAGGATATTCAGGCCAATTTTGTGGCGCTGGATGATGTGCCCGCCTTTCTGCGCCGGCTCGATGCAGCGGGGCTGACCACGCGTGAGGCCTGCGGCAATACCGTGCGCAATGTATCCTCCTGTTTTCTGGCCGGATCGTGCCCTGCCGAATATGCCGATGTGAGTGTGCATGCGCGCCGCTTTGCGGAATATTTTCTGCGTCATCCGCTGGCCCAGCAGTTTCCGCGCAAGTTCAAGGTGAATTTCTCCGGTTGCGCCACCGATTGCGGTTTAAGCGGCATGCACGATATCGGGTTTATTGCCACTGTAAATGATGGTGTCAATGGCTTCCAGGTGTGGGCGGCCGGCGGTTTATCGTCGCAGCCAATGGGTGCATTACTGCTGGAGGATTTTGTGCCTGAATCCGATATCCTGCTGGTTGGCGAAGCGATAATGCGCATGCATTTCAAATATTCGGACCGCAAACGCCGTGCGCGTGCGCGGCTGAAATACGTGGCGCAGAAGCTTGGTGCAGAAGGTTTTGTCGAAGAATACAAGAAACAGCGTGCTGTAATTGAAAAGACGCATGCAGATGATAACGGCTATCCGGAGGCAAACTGGCGGATACCGACCGGTGCACTGCCGCATTCAGAGTCCGGCGTGGTGGATCAGCACAACGGCCAAAAAGCGATTCTTCTCAACCTGTTCCGTGGAGATCTGACGCCGACCCAGTGTCATGCCGTAGCCGATGCGGCGCGTGTGGCAGGCGTCGAGACGTTGCGCGTCACGGCGGAGCAGGGTGTCATTATCAACAATGTCGAGGCGGACAAGGTGAATGCGGCGCTGAAGCTGCTCCATGAGGCTGGTCTGTTCACAGAATATGCCCGTGCGATTGCCGATGTCGTGGCCTGTCCGGGCACGGAAACCTGTCGTCTGGGTATTACCTCCAGTCGGGGTCTGGCGGCGGCCCTTCAGCCTCTGATGGCGGATTTCAAAACGGATCCGACACTGGCAGGACTTACGGTCAAGGCGTCCGGCTGTCAGCATTCCTGTGCCCGCCATCATATTGCCGATCTGGGTTTTCATGGCATGGCCAAAAAAGTAGCCGGCCAGGCAGTACCGCATTATCAGCTGCATCTCGGTGGTTCCGGTGTGGCCGGTTCGCCGCTGGCTTTTGCAACCGACCCAGTGCCAGCCAAATATGCTCCGGAAGCGGGTATCGCTATCCTGAACGCCTATAAGAATGGGCGCGAGGGTGACGAGTCTGTGCACGACTGGGCCACGCGTCTGGGCAAACAGGGGATTGCCGACATTCTGGCGCCGTTCAAGGCCGATGCTGGCGAAGTCGAGGGTCTGATCTACGACTGGAGCGAAAACGAAGCATTCAATACCAAAGGTAACAAGAAAGGCGAATGCGCCGGTGCGGTATTGTCCATGTCCGATGCGCTGATTTCCGAGGCGGAATACGAAATGTTGATTGCACGCGCCCATATCGATGCGATGTTCTGGGCCGAGGCGCTTACTGCGCTGCGTCGCTCTGCCATTTCGGCGGCGCGGGCATTTCTGGTTCCGTTCGGTGAAGCGCCGGAAGAAGATGCGCAGGTGTTCGGTCTGCTGGCAGTGAATGCCGCTGCCGATAGTGAACTGATGTCCGGGTTTCAGGCCGTGCAGTCGGCGCTGATGAATATTGATCTGGCTGATCCGGCGGCTGGTGTGACGGCGTTGCGTGATGTGCAGTCGGAGTGGCTGAAACTGGCTGAAAAGCGTTTTGCTGCTGTGCCGGAGGCCGTTGAAACTGAAGAGGCGGCCGATGAGCCAGCGGCTGAAGTGGTTGAAGATGTCGTTTTACTTGACCTCTCCGGCGTGGCCTGCCCGATGAATTTTGTGAAGACTAAAATCAAGCTGTCCATGCTGCCGGTTGGCGCACAACTGGATGTGATTCTCGATGACGGGGAGCCGATTGAGAATGTGCCTCTGTCGCTTGAAGAGCAGGGCCAGAAAGTCCATGCAAAAGAGAAGATTTCAGATACCCAGTGGAAAATCCGGGTGGAGAAGGTTTCATCGATCTGACATGAAACAAACATTGTCTGTTCATTTGGTCGCGTAAATGACCCCCAGCACCGACCTGCATCCGTTTGCCAACCCGGGGCGTACCAAGCTTTCATTGGTAAGCAGGGGCGTCGCTTTGCCTGAAGGCTTGCAGCATGCATCCAAATGGATTTCGCAGGCCAATGCCATAGAAACGGTGCTGGATATCCGCTTGCCGACAGGGCAAATGTGTACCGTGCCGGTCGGACAGCCGTATACGCAGAAAAGCAGTTTTTCCCTGACAGAGAAAGACGGTAAGGCGGTACTTCATTGTGCTGGCGAGGTGTCGGATGTCACCCTGTTGCCGGTGCCTTCTTTTTACCAGAAAACCACGCGCAGCGGTGCCCGTATGGGGAGTTTTTGTGCTCTGCATGACCGGTTGCTGATTCTGCACCCGTTTCTGGGTTGCGGTTTTTTTAATCAGCCGGGTCAGGCATGCCAGTATTGTCAGTATGATTCGATGATGAATGAAGCGGAGCCGCCTATGCGTGATCCGCTGGAGCTGGTTGAAGCGGTGCGTGCGGCGCTGGATGAGCGCGAAGTGGATACGGTCTATCTGTATAATGGCTATTCGCCTTCAGATGATGTCGGTTTAAGGAAGTTGGTCGCGGTGATTGCGTTGCTGCGTAAACATCTGGGTCACAGGCAGATTGCGCTGGAAACTGTGGCACCAGCTGATATGCAAGTCATTGATGAGTTGTATGAGGCCGGTCTGGATATTTTTATCTGCAATGTCGAGGTAAATGATGCGGACCGGTTTGCTGAAATCTGCCCGGGAAAACAGGCTATTGGCGGTCAGGATGCAATTTACAAAGCGCTGAGCTATGCCCGTTCAGTATTCCGATCGGGTGCAGTGGTGAGCCATTTGATTGTCGGGCTGGAGCCGCTTCAATCAACCATTGATGGTATGAAAAAGCTGATCTCACAGGGTATAGTACCAATGCTGTTGCCTTTCCGGCCATTGCCCGGGACGGCTTTGAGTGATTGTCCGCTGGCGAGCCTGGATGATGTGGAGCAGGCTTTGCTGGTGCAGTATGAATTGCTGGAATCCTCCGGCATGCCCACCCACCGATTGCGTGATATGGGGCGCGTGCTAACGCCTATGGAAAGTGGACTGCTGGTCGGCAGGGATCCCTATTTGCCGGAACAGGTTGTAACTTCGAATGTAGGGCGTCATTTGTCCGGCTGGATGGATGGACTGCGTCGTTACTTGCGTTCAAACGGCAAAATTGATGCCGGCTATCAAACGACACAGAGCAGGTCGTTGCACTGGTTGCTGGCCAGACAGGGCGTGCCCTTTTTGGCCCTGGCCATCATTTCCCTGTTCGCTTTCTGGGCCGGGACTCAGGATGCTCCGGCAGGTTTGTCGGAACAGGGTTGGAACTCACTGCTGATTTTTCTGTTTTGTCTGGCATTGTGGGTCAGCGGGTTGATTCCTCTGGCGGCAACATCGCTGCTGGGGCTGGCGCTATTGCCATTGGCCGGAGTATTGCCTGCTACAGAAGCCTACGGCATGTTCGGTTCGCCAGCGGTATTTTTTATACTAGGTGCATTTATGCTGGCGGCGGGCGCCAGAGCAACGGGTTTGTCGGAGCATCTTGCACTGGCGCTCATTGATCGCGCGGGTTCGGGGCCGAGAAAACTGTTGATGGCGATGTTGTTTTTGCCGGCAGTGATGGCATTTGTGATGCCTGAACATGCGGTTGCTGCCATATTTTTACCGATTGCCTGGGATATTGTGCGCAATCTGGATTTGAAAATGGGTGATCGTTATGCACAGGCCCTGTTTTTTGCTGTGGCATGGGGGGCGATTATCGGTGGTGTGATGACGTTGCTGGGTGGGGCTCGCGGTCCGCTGGCATTGGGTATGGTGCAACAAATTACCGGTCACTCTTTTACCTTTATGGACTGGACGCTGGCTGCTGCGCCGCTGGTTGCGCTGATGCTTTTGGCGGCCATGATATTATTGCTGGTGGTGACACCTTTTGAAGGGGTGAATGTCGCACGGGCTCGTCAATACATTGAAAAACGCCAGCTGGAACTGGGTAATCTTGAGCTGCGTGGCTGGCTGATGGGCGGGTTGCTCAGCTTCACCGTTGTCGCCTGGATGGTGGGCGGCCATTCCACATCGCTCGCGGCCATTGCCTTGCTCAGTGTGGCCGCGATGTTTGGCTTGCGGCTGGTTAGTTGGGACGAGATTGAGAAGCAGGTGAGCTGGAGCGTGGTGCTAATGTATGGTGGTGCTATTGCGGTTGGTTCGGCGTTGAGTGTGAGTGGAGCCGGCGCATGGCTGGCTATGCAATTTTTTCCGGAAGGTGTTGTGGGTTTGTCGCTCATTGTTGTGCTGACGCTGGCGACGCTGCTGTTAACTGAAGGTGTGAGCAATGCGGCGGCTGTGGCGATCCTGTTGCCTGTCGCTATACCGGTGGGACTTGCCGCAGGCATTGATCCGCTGACAGTAGCATTGGCCGTTGGTATTATTGCAGGCTTCGCTTTCATGCTGCCAAT
>JAUZQH010000067.1 GCA_030951065.1 Mariprofundus sp.
CTTCCTGATTCCGGTATTGCGTCTGATAGCCATTCGTTCAGGCAAACATCTGTCTGCATTGACCTGGTATGCCAATCGTAAAGAGGGTACTTATACCGGCAGTATGGCTGAAATGTTTGATAAACTGATGGCCGATGCCCCGTTTGTCGGCATGGATGAAACGATTGGCCATGCCTTCCACCATATTGCCACCTCCACGCCGGTTCCAGGCGCATACTTATTGATTGGTGATGAACCGCCGACAGATACAGTGGCATATCATGAAATTCCGGCTCCGGTGTTCACGCTTCCCCTGGGAACCAGTACGGGCAATACCAAATATGCATTCCAGAAACTGGCTGATGAAACCGGTGGACGTATGCTGGAATTAAAGTTCCAGTAAGTAAGATAAATCGACGATAAGAGAGTAATAATATGAACCTGAATAGCTCCAGCACAGAAAACCCGGATTCTGTTATCGATGCTGTGTTGCCGCAGTGGGGACCTGTATGGTTACGCGGTCTGGCTGCTTTTGCAGTGGGCGGTGCGATCCTGCAGACTGGTTTGGTGATTCTGGATGTGCACCTGGAATGGTTTTTCGGACTGGATACATTCAATGGCAGATGGGTTCTGGCCATGACTATCCTTCCTGTCGTGGCAGGTGTGTTGATCGGTATCATATACGGTTACGGAGGCAAATATCTGGCTCATTTCCCGCCACTCACGGTGTTGCTCATTTCGTATTATCAGTCTATACATACACAGTTGCCAGCTGGCGTGGAGTTATTGCCTTGGGGATTGTGGGTGATGTTTATGATTCTACAGATGGAGTTTTGTGCGGTTGGCGGATTTCTGGGAGAAATATTGATCCGTCGTAAAACAGGCTGGCGGCATCGTTATGGAACCTCGCCGGATGCCGTACCATTGCCTGATGATCAATAAATTTAAATATGCCTGTCCCGGGTGTGAATTGATAAAGCCGGTGCTGTTGTTATGCTGTGTATGGGTATAACCGGGTGAAGGCACTGCGTTACTGATACTTGTTGGCACAGCAAACATACAACTGTATCAAAAGGAGAAAAACATGGCTGATTATGGTATGAGAATAGTGTTCGATGGTGATATATCAGCCGCTGAAGCGGCAATTACCGAGGCGTTGAAAGCCGTCGGTTTCGGTATTCTGACTCGCATAGATGTGGCTGAAACCCTGAAAAAGAAAATTGATGTAGAACGTGCGCCATATGTCATTCTGGGGGCATGTAACCCGAAACTGGCCAACACGGCGCTGAACCTGGAACCGGAGCTGGGTCTGATGCTGCCATGCAATGTGATCATCTATGAAGATTCAGATCATCAAACCATTATATCGGTCATCGATCCGGCAGCTATGGTCGGTATGATCGACAATCCTGCTCTGGAGTGTCTGGTGAGTGAGGCAAGGCCACTTCTTGAACAGGCGCTGAATAGCATTTGATATGAGCTACATGCCCGTGAAAAACGACTGGCTGAACACCTTTCCCGAGCTGAAGAAAAATCAGGACAATGCATGGCATACCTCTGCAGACAAGGCAATGCGCATGCAGGTGAAGCGGGGCAGTGTGTTGTTCCGTGATGGTGATGCCTGCAATGGTTATGTGCTGGTTGTGAACGGTGCGATTCGTGTGCAGAAAATTGATCCGCAAGGTCATGAAATTGTGTTGTACCGGGTGGAAGAAGGGCAGAGCTGCATGTTGACCACGACATGTCTTCTGGCAAAACAAAACTATCCTGCTGAGGGTGTAGCTGAAACGGATGTTGATCTGGTGCTGTTACCACTGGATGCCTTTGATTCTGCACTGAGCAAATCACCCGGATTCAGACATTTTGTTATGGCTAATATCGGTCATCGCATCAGTGACCTGATGCTGTTACTGGAGGATGTCGCCTTTGGCCGGAAAGACGTGCGCCTTGCCGGTTTCCTGCTGAAAAGTGCCGCAAGGAATGGCGATGTGCTCGAGCTGACTCACCGGCAGCTGGCTGTGGAACTGGGCACTGCCCGCGAAGTAGTCAGCCGCCTGATCAAGGATTTCGAGCGTAAAGGTTTGGTAAGTCTGGGACGTAACAGGATCACTATTCTTCGAATTGATCTGATTCGGAAAATTGCCGACAGGGATAAAGATTCCTGATGAGAGCAAGGCGCGAACGGGATGAAATAAAGCGCCCCTAACGCGCGTGGAAAAAGTCATGCAGGCGCGTTGTTTATTTCATATTTAATTGTGCACATAAACGACGGATTCCATTTTCAACCTATCTGGCATACAGTTTCATCGTACAGAAATACATGACCTGTATGTTGTCGTGGTTTTCTTCATGGCTCTTGCTTTTCAGCAGAACACGCCGTGTGAAGGGCGGCCGAGGCAAACTGCAATAGATAATAATATTTCTGAGATATTACCATTCAGAGGAACAGGAGTTCAATGAAATTTCTCAACGAGTTTATCCGGAAAGAATCGGCCAGCGGTATACTGTTGGTGTTTACAACGATTCTGGCACTGGTGTTCAGCAATACATTCCTGTCGCCATTGTATCAATCGTTTTTACATATTCCTGTAGAGATACGTGTGGGTTCTTTGTATCTGGATAAGTCACTGTATCACTGGGTCAATGACGGCCTGATGGCAATTTTCTTTTTGCTGATCGGACTGGAAGTAAAGCGGGAGGCGCTGGTAGGGCATTTGTCATCCGTGCGCCAGATTATGCTGCCTGCTATTGCGGCTATCGGTGGTATGCTGGTGCCGGCATTAATCTATCTTGCTTTCAACGCCGATAATTCCATTGCCGTGAATGGCTGGGCCATACCTACGGCAACGGATATTGCCTTTGCATTGGGTATTCTTTCTTTACTGGGGAAGCGCGTTCCTGTGTCACTGAAAATTTTCCTGATGGCATTGGCTATTATCGATGATCTGGGGGCAATCGTTATTATCGCCGTTTTTTACACCGCTGATTTATCCACCCTGTCCATTGTCGTTGCACTGGTGTCCCTGACCTGTTTAATCGCACTGAACCTGTTTGGCGTAACCAAAAAAACAGCATATTTTGTGATCGGTACGATATTGTGGATCAGCGTGTTAAAGTCCGGTGTGCATGCGACGCTGGCCGGCGTTGCGCTGGCATTCACCATTCCATTGAATGGTACAGATGAACATGGGCGTCCCTTCTCGCCGCTGAAGGATATCGAACACAGCCTCCATTCCTGGGTGGCGTTTTTTATTCTGCCTCTGTTTGCTTTTGTCAATGCAGGTGTCGATATCACGCAGATATCTGTCAGCCAGATGGCTGGCTCTGTACCTTTGGGGATTATGCTTGGACTGTTTATCGGCAAGCAACTGGGTGTGTTCGGCTTTAGCTGGGTGGCAATCAAACTCAAGCTGGCTCAATTACCGGAGGGCAGTAGCTGGAAGCAGCTCTACGGCGTATCCGTATTAACAGGTATTGGATTTACCATGAGCCTGTTTATTGTCTCACTGGCTTTTGATGATGACGCTGTTTTTCAATATACTGATAAACTGGCCATTCTCGTCGGTTCGTTTCTGTCAGGCATTGTCGGTTATCTGGTTTTGAAAACAGGGCGGAGTAGATAACAGTTTTTTTCTTAATTCCCAGGCATGCATTGCCTCAACTCAAGCTGGTCGGTGATGCTTTGATAAGTGACATTGTCACTGAAACACTGATTCGGCAGTCGTAGCATGGGCTCATCATCAATCGATGAAGGAGGTATGATATGAAAGCAAATGTAGGTGGTATTGACAGAATTGTTCGGTTGCTGGCCGGGCTTGGTTTGATTGTCGTGGGTGCGCTCGGGTTGGTAGCCTCACCCTGGAATATGGTAGCTATGGGTGCAGGCGGTGTTTTTACGCTGACCGCATTGATCAGCTTTTGTCCATTGTATGCAATATTCGGTATTAAGACCTGCTCTGTAAAATAATTCTTTACTTATTATATTACCATATTATAATACGCAAAACTGAGTAAGGTGGTATGGTAAAGGTGAAGGTAAAGAAAAACATGGTTGGCGATATCAGTGCATTCGATAAATCAATCCGGG
>JAUZQH010000068.1 GCA_030951065.1 Mariprofundus sp.
AACATGCAGCGTAAAACCATGCGCCACTGAATCTTCCAGCGAACATACAACGCACTGGCCGGACTGATGCAAGCCATCTTCATGTTGATGCAAGTCTATGGCTGTCCACATAGCCCCAAGCATGGCAAGCATAGCTATCACGAAGCGCATATGAGCAGGCATTTTCAGTAGCATTTGTTTCATCTGCCGGATTGTTTCCTATCTTGGACGAAGGTCAAGTTTTCAAAAAGGTCCAATAAGTGATGCTTCGTAAAAAGCCATCATCGGGTCCCTGGATGGGCATGCAAGTAAAAAGACCGTGGATGGGCTTTTTACTGGGAGATCAATAAGTATGTAGTTTCAGTCCTTATCCCTGTCGGCAATTTCCCGAATCAGATCAATTCGAAGAATAGTTATCCTGTTACGGCCAAGCTTTACCAAACCGTTACGTTCAAAATCCTTGATCAGGCGGCTGACCACTTCACGGGCAGTACCCAGTTCAACAGCCAGTTGTCTGTGAGTCAACTCAAGTACATCGTCGTTCTGTGCGGTATTTTTCAGCAGGAAGCCGGCAAGGCGTACGTCTTTGCGGCCAAAGGCGACATCCTCCAGCAATAACATCAGATCGCTGATGCGATGGCCGATATTGGCCATGACAAAATGCCTGAATCCGGGTGATTTGCTCAGCGCAGAATCAAAAGCATCCAGTGGTAACAACACCAGATCTACATCCGTTTCAGCCACACCTTCGGCAGGATAGTTTTGTTTTGCCAGCAGGCATGTCGTAGTCAACATGCAGCTTTGTCCTTCTTCCACCCGGTACAGCACAATTTCATGACCTTGCGGATCAATTTTTTGCACGCGAATCGCGCCGTTCACAACCAGCACATAACCGTTGCAGGCATCGCCATCACGAAACAGCACACTGCCCCGCTTCACCTGCATGCGCATCGCCTTATCTGCAGTTGTGCGCCATATCTTGTCCCGGTTTTCTTTCAACTCGGGAAAGGTATTCAGCCAGTCGTTTTTTACGGGCATGTAGCTCATATCAAATACTATTCAGCGCCTGTTCAAGAAGCGGCTTTGCCTCACTCACCAGACACTCCAGAGCAGGGTTATCAATCATGCCGACCATGGCCGCCGGATCAATGATCGATACAATGGTCTGATCATCGCTGCTTTTGTAGACGATGACATTGCACGGCAGCATCAACCCCAGTTCCGGTTCCAGATTCAGGGCAGTATTGGCCAGCTTCGGATTGCATGCTCCCAGAATCACATAAGGCGCACGTTCTACATCGATTTTCTTTTTCAGGGTTTCAGCCACATCAATGCGCGTCAGAATCCCGAAACCTACCGTTTTCAATGCATCGGTAATCGCTACTTCAGCAGCTGCGATATCACCATCAAATACCGTTTTCAGACCATAATCACTCATATTTTTCTCCTTATAGTCAAAATCACTCACCACAGAGTGAAACCAGAATAAAGCCATATAGATGGTTGAATAAAATCAGCAAGTCGTGACCTGTTTTTGGCATTGTCATCACTAACGATATTCAAGCTTTAATGGTTTTGACTTTCCTCTGTGAAACTTTGCGTACTCTGCGGTGAAAAAGGTTTTAAGTCTTATCGACTGGATACCCGGCTTGCATCCAGGCCATGGTGCCGCCTTCGATATTGGTCAGGTTAGTACGTCCGCATTGCCGCGCCAGATAGTCAGCAGCCTGAGCTGAACGGGCACCGGAGCGGCAAATCACAAAAACATCACCCTGTTCCGGGAAATCATTCGCCCGCGCCATCAGCGTATTCAGCGCAATCAACTTAGCTCCCGGTACATGGCAGGATTGGTATTCCTCAGGCGAACGCACATCTATCAGCGCAAACGATTCTCCTTTTTCACGCGCTACCAGCCAACGAGGATACAGTTGATTCACATTCATTGATTCAAACATGTTACTTCTCCACCGGGTAGCCGGCTTCTTTCCATGCCACAATACCACCTTTGATATTTTCAATATTGCTATATCCATTATCCGCCAACAACTTTGAGGCCCGTGCTGAGCGTTTACCGGAATGGCAATAGACATAGACCTGCTTGTCGTGCGGAACTTCAGCCAGGCGTTCAGCTAACACCTGTACCGGAATAAGTTTGGCTCCGGCAATATGACCTTCGGCATATTCCTCCGATGTACGCACATCCAACAGCATAAACGGAGTCTTCGACTGAGCCCCTTGCTGCCAGTGTTCATAGGCATGCGCTACGCTGGCATTTTCATAACCGTCGGCAACCTGCTCCCCAAAGCCGCAGGCCGTTCCTGCCAGTGGCAACGCTATGACCATTGCGGCCACCATCATCAATCGTTTCATTTTGTATCTCCTTTCATTTATCATTTTCATATGCAAACTCGGTGTTGCATTTCAGTGATCATGTCACCTTGTTGACAATATTCCGCTTGCCTGAACAGAAAAACCGCATCAGCTAAAGACCCGATACAACATCCATCCTGCCATTACAGTAAGCATGACACTAAATCCCTTTTGCAAATGCCGGGAAGAATATTTCGCAGCAATAAAACTGCCTGCCCATGTGCCTGTCGCAGCCAGTACGACAACCCATAATGTCGGGTACCATGCAATATCCAGGTTTTCGGTATATCTCAGCGCAGCAACCAGCGAACTGGATATAATCAGCACCAGTGAATGGGCAACGGCAGACTGATAACTAACCACGCCCAGCATCAACAGCAGCGGTACGATCAGAAAACCGCCACCAACACCGAGCAATCCGGTAACCAGTCCTGTTCCGACACCTGCAAGCATGGAATAGCGGCAATCACACGGCGTCGTTTTGGCGTGGGCGGAAATTTTTTGCATCAGACCACTATTCATCCACCAAGCAACAAATAATACCAGTACAGCAAAAATAATGGCCTGAAGCTCATCTGTAATATGCAAACCAATGCTTGCGCCCAGGAAACCGCCAAGCATACCGCCTATAGCGAAAAACCGGTGCAGCCGCCATTCAATCAACCGCCAGCGTTTTTTTTGCAATAGCGCAACCAGACTAATGCAGGCGACAATAATCAAACTTGTGGCAACCGCCTGTTTTAGCGGCATGCCAACCCCGAAACTGAGCAGCGGCACAGCAATCATCCCCCCGCCTGCGGCAAACAGGGACAACACCAGACCAATCAATGGTGCTGCCAGCCACAGGGAGAGAGTCATCGTATCAGGCTCCTGATTTCAGTGGCAAACCTGCTCCTTGCCATGCGCTCATACCTCCGGAAAAATTATACACAGTGGCAAACCCGGATTTGGCCAGTGCTGTAGCAGCCATGGCCGAACGGTTTCCTGAAGCGCATATTACAACCACAGGCTTGTCCTTTTCTATTTCGTTCATGCGTTTGGCTACCTCACCCAGTGGTATATGCATGGCCGTTTTGGGGTGACCGGATGCCCACTCTCCAGGTTGCCGAACATCCAGTAGCGTATGTGGCTGTTTACGCATCTGAAGATATTCACCGGCTGAAATAGTTTTCACGCCTGAAAGTTTCGGTGCAATGATGCGCTGCCACAGCATCCAGCCGATAAACAGTGCCAAAAAAATATAAACAGCATTTTGTTGCATAAATTGCATGGTTTTTTCTCCGTAAACGAGTTGGTTATTTTAGAGATCGGAAGAG
>JAUZQH010000069.1 GCA_030951065.1 Mariprofundus sp.
CTGATGTGTCAGTGCTTCCGTGCAGCCCACGGACGGGCTGCCAAATCAAACACGCAAGTGCTTGATTTGTAAGCAAATACAAAATCGCATTTTTGCATTTGCGGACTGATTACAGGCAGGATGCCTTTAATCAGCATCTCCTTAAGTAGTACCCATGCATCGAATCCACGCGATTAAACATCATCTTCTTGCAAAGAGACATCTGCAGTCGTTAAAAGAACGACCCGCACACTTCATGGGATGGTCCGTTTCTCTCTCATGCGGTTTACTGTAGAAAGCAGAAGGAAATAAAAAGGGAGGGGATATGGAATTGAATCAGATGCCGGATCAAAACGGCTATTTCGGAGAATATGGCGGTCAGGTGATTCCGCCCGAATTGAAAACCATCATGGACGATATCAATGATGCTTATGATGATGTCAGTGCAAGCGAATCCTTCCAGCAGGAATTGCAGGATTTATATGCGCATTATGTCGGGCGTCCAAGCCCTGTCTTTTATGCCCGCCGTCTGAGCGAACAATTCGGCGGCGCGCGGATATTTCTTAAACGCGAGGACCTGAACCATACCGGCGCGCATAAAATCAATCATTGTCTGGGTGAGGCACTACTGGCCAGACATATGGGAAAAACCAAGGTGCTGGCGGAAACCGGCGCAGGCCAGCACGGTGTAGCGCTGGCGACGGCTTGTGCGCTGGTTGGCATTGAATGTGAAATTCATATGGGCGTGATTGATATTGCCAAAGAGCACCCCAATGTCACCAAAATGAAAATTCTGGGTTGCAAGCTGGTTGAGGTCACGCGCGGCACCCAAACGCTGAAAGATGCGGTTGACAGCGCCTTTGAAGCGTACCTGGAAGATCCGGTGAACTTTTTTTATGCTATCGGCTCCGTGGTCGGCCCGCACCCGTTTCCCAAGATAGTACGTGATTTCCAGAGCATAGTCGGGCGCGAGGCGCGTCAGCAGTTTCTGGACAGAGAGGGGAAACTGCCGGATATAGTCACCGCCTGTGTCGGCGGCGGCTCCAATGCCATCGGCATGTTCACGGCTTTTCTACCGGATGAGGCTGTGGACCTGGTGGGCGTGGAGCCGGCCGGCCGGGGACTGGATACGCCCGATCATGCCGCCACCCTGACGCTGGGCACAAAAGGGGCGATTCACGGTTTTACCTGCTACAACCTGCAGGATGATGCGGGCGTTCCCCTGCCGGTTTATTCGATCGCTTCCGGGCTGGATTATCCGGGTGTCGGACCGCAACACTGTTACCTCAAGGATATTGGCCGGGTGAGATATGAAACCATGGACGATACCGGCTGTCTGGATGCATTCATGACCCTGTCGCGGCTGGAGGGTATTATTCCGGCTCTGGAAAGCGCCCATGCGGTGGCCTATGCCATGCAGCAGGCATCCCGCATGTCGCCGGAGCAGTCGATTCTGGTCAACCTGTCCGGCAGAGGCGACAAGGATGCCGATTTTGTCGCCGAGAAACTCAGTCTATAGATTCAGGGGAGGGGATTGTGACAGTATTTAAGCCGGGTGATAAAAAACGGGTCGTGGTGATCGGCGGCGGCGTAATCGGCTGTTTGACAGCACTCTATTTGCAACGCTTGGGGGCCAACCCTGTTGTTCTGGAAAAGGGCAAGACCGGCAGCGAATCATCATGGGCCGGTGCCGGGATTCTCTGCCCGATTCATCCGTGGCTCTATCCGGACAGTTTTACCCATTTGATTGATGACAGTCTGGCTCGATACCCTGCCTTGAATGATATGCTGCTGGAGCTCACCGGTATGGAGATCGAATGGCGCAATAACGGCTTGCTGATTCCGTTTTTTGCCGATGATCATATCCACCATCGTGATCAGGCGCTGGCGTGGTCAGACAGGTTTGGTTGGCCTGTCGAGGAGCTTGACGCTGCACAGACGCGCGAACATGAACCGGCGATTAGCGCATCGGTGAACGGCGCGCTGCTGTGGCCGGAAGTAGGGCAGGTGCGCAATCCGCGTTTGCTGGCGGCAGTGCGCAAAGCGCTGGAAATTTGCAGTGTGGTTGTACGTGAACAGGCTGAAGTGGTTGCTCTGGAAAAAAGCGCTGACGGCGCAATTTGCGGTGTGCGCCTGGCCGCTGGAGAAATCATTGCTGCCGATGCCGTACTGCTGGCGGCCGGCAGCTGGAGTGGCGAACTGGCGCAACAGATCGGTATGATTTTGCCGGTGGAACCGGTGAAAGGGCAGATCGTGTTGCTCAAAGATCAGCCGGGCAAGGTCAATCACATCATCAAGCATGATGATGCCTATCTGGTGCCGAGAATCGATGGTCATATTCTGGTCGGGGCCAGCATGGAACGGGTCGGATTTCAGCGCGGCACCAGTGATGATGTGGTCAACCGCTTGCTTGAATCAACCTGGCGCATAATGCCGGGCCTGAAAGGGGGCGATATTGTACAGCAATGGATGGGTTTCCGCCCCGGTACACCGGACGGCATGCCGTATCTGGGACCGGTGGATGAGTATCCGGGCCTGTGGATTGCCACCGGTCATTATCGCAACGGCGTAGCGCTTGCTCCCGGCACGGCTGAATTGATGAGCCGCTGGATCATGGGGGAGTCCCCCCAACTAGATATGTTCGATTTCCGGGTCAACAGGCCAGTGGTTGAGAAAGAAAAAGTAGGTTTCCCCGTTGCATTATAAAATCCAAAAGCATTTTACCGCAAAGAGCGCAAAGTTTCGCAAAGGAAAATCAATAAAGTTTTAGGCACTGTGGCTTTCAGCACATCAAATGACAAAAGAAGATTTTGACTTTCTTTGCGTAGCTTGGCGTTCTCTGCGTTGAAAATATGGAAACTCAGATAACTTTCGAGAAGCTGGTTCCTTCTTTTTTCTTTTGTAGATATTCATCGAAGACCATGGCTATATTGCGAATCAGCAATCGTCCCGCCGGCAGTACGGTCAAACCGTCATCCCGCAGTTCGACCAGATGATCGGCTTCCATCTCCTGCAAATCGGCCAAACCATCAGCAAAATGTTCCCTGAACACAATACCGAATTCTGTCTCAAACTGACTGTACTCAAGGGCAAAATCACACATCAGGCGCATAATCACCTGACGGCGTAAATGATCTTCTTCTGATAATATATAACCGCGGAATACAGGGAACGCTCCCTGTTCAACAGCTTCAGTATAGGCATCCATTTCTTTTCTGTTCTGAAAGAAACCACCACCGACATAACCGATAGAGGTGACCCCCAGACCAATCAGATCACAGTCTGCCTGCGTACTGTACCCCTGGAAGTTTCTGTATAACTTGCCTTGTTGCTGGGCAATGGTCAGTTCATCTTCCGGTTTGGCAAAGTGATCCATGCCGATAAATACATAACCGGCATCCAGCAGTTTATTGATGCTGTGTTCCAGAATGTTGAGCTTTTCCTGCGCAGAAGGGAGTGATGCCTCATCAATGCGGCGCTGTGGCATGAACATATGGGGCAGGTGGGCATAATTGAACAGCGCAATGCGATCAGGACTGAATTCGATGATGGTGTCCAGTGTGGTATTGAATGTTTCCACGGTCTGATGCGGCAGGCCGTACATCAGATCGATATTCATCGATTCGAAGCCGTGGGCACGGGCTTCATTCAACACACGCAGGGTTTCATCCTTGCCCTGGATACGATTGACGGCCTTCTGCACAATGGGGTCGAAATCCTGCACGCCCATGCTCATGCGGTTCAGGCCAATTTCCTGCAACACTCGCACGGTATCTTCATCACACTCGCGCGGATCAATTTCGATGGAAAACTCGCCCTCGTCTTTGGCGACGAAGTGAAAACGCTCGCGCAATTTGGCCATGATGGCACGCATCTGGTCGTTATTCATGAATGTCGGTGTGCCACCACCAAAATGCAGCTGTGTAACCAGTCGTTTCGTATCACCCATGGTATCGGCAACGTGATCAATTTCCCTGAGCAGCAACTCAAGATAGGGCGTTGCACGATCATACTGTTTGGTGACGATTTTGTTACAGCCGCAGTAGTAGCATACGGTATTGCAGAACGGGATATGGATATACAGTGACAGTGGCGCATCATCCGTTGCGACGCGTTTCAACGTCGCAGTATAATCATCTGCCCCGATGCCTGTGTGGAACATCGGTGCGGTAGGGTAGGAGGTATAACGCGGCCCTGCCTTATCGTATTTCTTGATGATTTCAAGGTCAAAAAGATCAGCGCCCCCCAATTGGGAGGCGCCAGACGCGTGGTTCTTATTGGACATTAGTGTGTGCTGACCCTCATATAAGCCATGATATCCTGAATACTGTCAGACGACAGCTTTTCCACTTTCTTGCCGGCGCGATCCACATGACGGCCATGACGGATGCGCAGGTCAAGCAGTCGATCGCTCAGGTCTGAAATTGAACGGGTTGATGCTGCATTGCCGATCAATTTGATATCGCTCGGTGTAGCGTGGCAAGAGGCGCAGTTGCTGGCATACAGTTTTTTGCCATTGGCAGGATTGGCCAGATAACGCAACGAGTCAACATAATAGGCAATATCAGCGATATCCGGATTGCTCAGCTGGTGACGCTTGCTGGTCATCAATGTGTTCGGGCGGCCATAGCGCATGGTGTGAACAATTTCGGGCAGATTGAGTTTGGTATAAACCAGGTTTTTGGCGCCTACGCCTGTTTTCGCGCGACCATCCATACCGTGACAACTGGAACATACCGCCTTAAAGCGTTTCTTGCCATTGGCCAGATTAGGTGTGTAATCAAAGGTCTTGATGTAATCGATGACCTCTTCAATTTCCAGTGCATCCAGCGTGTATTTTTTTGGCGTCATGGCTGTACCTTTGATACCATAAGTAATAATACGACGCATTTCATCACGGCTGATCAGCTTGGCAATCGCTCTGTGATTGCGGGCAGGGAAAGGCTTGAGACTTTTACCATATTCGGAGACCTCGCCAGTTGCGCCATGACATTTGGCGCAATTGGCTTGGTAGAGAGCCTTTCCATCCATGGTATTGGCTGCAGATGCTGCCATCGGTAATATTGCCAGAGCAGCTAATGCCCCGATCCATTGTTTGATTCGCATAGACTCTCCTTCCCCGTTAGTGTGATGGGCTAACTATTTACTACAAGGGTTGTTAGCGCAAGGGTTGGCTGCAGCCGGCTGTTTACTTTGAATGAAAGACACCATGGCATCAATTTCTTCTCCACTCAGTTTCTTGCTGAATTTCGGCATCATTTTGCGTCCATCAGCAATGGCTGCTTTCAATACAGCCGGATCGGTGTTCATATCCTTGAATGCCGGGCCGACTTTTTTCTTGTCTATCTTGTGGCACATTTTGCATTTGGAGCTATAAATTTTCTCGACGTTTACTTCTGCCATCGCCATCTGTGAGGTGAGGCCAAAGCATGCTGCTGCAGCTAAAACAAGATATGTTTTTTTCATAATACTCTCCTTTGATTTGCTCCTGTTTTTATATCATGGAGCAATGATAACCTCTGCTTAAACCATGCCTGAGCGGAATGATTGCACGCAGGGATAAAACGGTTACACCTGATTACATCTCAATCGGTATCGTCCTGGGTTTATAAAACCACATCTGATACAGACTGGTCAACACCTGACCACCAAACGCAATGCCCATCAAAGCACCATTGGCAACCACGACATAAGCAAAGCCGGGAACGATCTTGGTAACGTACCACGACAGAATATCCATAAGCAGGAATACAAACGGGATAGCCACTGTGATACGTTTGAGCCAGACCGGCATTTCACACAGTATAAAAATGCGACCGACAAAAAACAGGATAAATGCTATGCCAAACAGGTGAATATGCGTTACACGCACCAGTGCCGGGATGGTTGCGCCGGTATCTGTCTCGGTTAACTTGACGACTTCGGCATAGGACGTGAAGTGGGGAATGGACATACCACTTTCGGCCGAATGGCACATCACACAGTTATTTTGCAGGATTGGCTCGACCTTTTCATGAAACTCTTCTTCTGTCGCACCATGACTAATCCAGTCCAGAATATCCTGTTTTGCCGCCGGGTTGGGCAGATTAGATTCCATGGGGCCATTAATAGCGGCACCAAGACGGGTCTGGTTATGACTGCCATGATAAGCCAGCATCACATCTTTAACGGAGAGCCCCGGCTCTCCATCGCGACCCTGATGGGTGTAATAGAGATTCAGCAAAGCAAACAGATAAGCAAGACCAATGGTAATAAGAAACATCGAGTCCAGTATCTTTTCACTGACTGAAGCATCGCAAAAGCGTTTATATTTGGGCATGGAAGGCCACCTTTTTAAGTTTTTGGCATTATAGCGGGGGGCAATTAAAATTCAATAAATTCAAATAGTTGAGTACAGTTGTAGGTTATTGTCCTGACTCTATCATTGCAATAAATTCAATGTATTTCTTTAGTTTTTTTGGGTGAGGCTTGTTCAAATTCTTCAATTACTTCCTCGAGAATTTTCTGTGCTTCGGATTCATCGATTTTTCGATGTATCAGTTTGCCGGTTGCTTCGGCAATCAGATCTGCAGACTGGGCGCGAATATCACGAATAGCCTGTTGGCGGATTACCTCTGCATCTTCCAGAAAAGCGAGCTTTTTGCGCTCCATCTCATGTTTCCATTCCGCCATTAACTGCTTGCGTCGTGCAATAACACGCTTTTCGGATGCATCGAACATCTGTTTTGCATCTTTCTCGATAGCAGCCAGTTTGGCTGCATACTCCTTTTTCAGACATTCCGCCTGTTGCCGGGTTTTGTGTGCCTGCGCAATTTCATCTTCAATCAGCTGCGTTCGTTGACGCAAAATGGTTGCAATACGTGGCAGCACCCAACGACTGAGCAATCCAAACAGCACAGCAAAAGAGACGATAGTCCATATAACTTCCGATACGAAAAATGTACTGTCAAATTGTGGCATGCGTTCGAGGAGCCTCTAACCCATACCCATAATGATGAAGGCAATCACCAGCGCATAGAGCGCAATCGTTTCGACCAGTGCAAAACCGATCCATGCATATTTGGACAGTATTGGTTCGGCCTCCGGTTGTCGGGCAACAGCCTCAATCATTTTACTGAAGATCAGC
>JAUZQH010000007.1 GCA_030951065.1 Mariprofundus sp.
CAGTTCCAATTCATGCAATGCATGGCTTTTATGATTCACTGATTCGAGTTGAAGAGCACGGTTATGGATAATTGAAATATCCCTGAGCTGATCCCAGCCCACAAATGCAATCACGAAAAACACCGCCAGCAACCATGCGGCGACCACCCCGGACAGACCGCGAAAAAAAAGCATGTCCTTATACCTCCTGTACAATGCAGCGCGCGCGATAGTCCGGAACAGGGCGTTTCATGATCGTTTAAAGCTACGGATTTGAAATGGTGGGATCATGTCCGGAGCGCCAGATACGTTTTCATGGCGTACCAGATTGTGCACGACTGACATTGAATGCGCGGCCGTAAGCACCGAAGACTGCCTGGTTGCTGAACCCGGCATGGTCAGCAGGTTTACTCACTCTTTTTTATCCTCAGGAAAATAAATGCCACCAAAATGCTTGGTTCCACCGGCCGCTTTGAACAGCACCATGATATGATGTTGCCCCTTATGATCCAGATCATAAGCGGCCATATACCATTCACCCATTTTCATCAGCATTTTGGATTCGGACTCTCCGTTCGGGTGCACTGCCTTGGAATTGGCAACCAGATCAGTCAATACCCGGCCATCTTTTTCAAACTTGACCATTACATGGTAATTGCCCCCCTGATCCATACCTGACGGCGCTTTCATGATGCGGAAACTTACAAGATACCCGTCAATCTCCTTTGACGTGAGAAAGCCTCCATGCATCTGACTCATATCATGCTGTGCGTCCATTCCCATAGCACACGGGTTATGCATATTTCCATCCATATCCCCATGATCATGGGCCAGGGCCGGCGGCGAAACAGCCATGAGCATCATGATTGCAACGATAAACATCGACTTTTGCATATTATGATCCTTTTTTGGCCGGCTCTGGTAGCTGGCCGGTTTTATAAACAGTATTGAGAACGGAAACCATGTTCGGCGATGCCCACGGGAAGCCTCCGATAACTTTCTCAACAAGAATTCCGCGCCGGTTGATAATGAAGGTCTCCGGATACTTGAATACCCCCAGTACAGGCCCGGTCAACTGTTTGCCTGACTTGTCCCAAAAGATAGGAAACGGGATTTTATGCTTCTCAACAAACGCACTCACATCGTCTGCATTGTCATCGGCTGCCAGCCCGATTACGGTAAACTTATTGGATGGCAACAGGCGTGAGAGCCGGATCAGGTCCGGCATTTCCTTGCGACATGGAGGACACCATGTCGCCCAGACGTTCAGAATGATTACTTTGCCGGCAAACTGGTCATGGCTCCTGACCTGTTTGCCGTCCAGCGTATTCATCTGAAAGGTCGGCATCGCCTTGCCTTTGACCGGCATAACAACCCCGTTATTTTGCTGTTCACCGGGTGAGCAGGCAGACAGCAGCCCCCCCAGTATCAGCAGGTAGAGCATCTGTTTCAGATAGGAAATCATGCTTTAATACCTGTGAAACACGGTGGCTTTTCCGTCTTTATCGAAAGCCAGTACATCATAACCCTGTGGTTTCTGACCAACCTTCTGCATTCCGGGTGACTTCATTGGCATACCCGGAGCAGTCAAACCTGCAATCTCGGGACGCTCTTTAAGCAAACGTTCAACATCCGCCGCAGGCACATGACCCTCGATGACATAGCCATCCACTATCGCGGTATGACAGGATGCCAGTTTTTGGGATACACCGAACCTTGTCTTTATAGCCTCCATATCGTCGCGTTTATGTACTACGACAGTAAAGCCTTCCTTGCGCAAATGATCCGCCCAGCCTGTACAGCAATCACAGTTCGGTGATTTGTACATGACCACCTCGGGCTTGTCCTGTTGAGTTACGTCGGATTGTGTTGTTGTGGGCGGCGCTACGGGGGCAGCAGCAGGTGTAACCGTGGAGGCCGCCGCCGGCTCTGTTTTCACGGTACTGGTTTTTGCTGTATCACTGGCAGCATCGCACCCGACCAGCAGTAGCGATGTTAAACCCAGCATCCAGAACAAGCCTGTTTTTCCGGTATATTTCCTGTTGAATTTCATATCCTCTCCTTTTCTCTCTTTATATTATTACGCTCATGGAATTGTAAAATCATACCGTAGATTACCGGCAATACGATGAGTGATAGAAGTGTGGCGGTGACCATGCCTCCAACCATAGGCGCTGCAATACGCTGCATGACATCCGAACCTGTACCCGTGCCGAGGATGATGGGAATCAATCCGGCAATCACCGCTGTGGCGGTCATCGCAATCGGGCGTACTCGTTTGGCCACACCACTCTGAACCGCCGCGCTCATGGCTTCCGGTGTCAGCCAGCCTCCGGCCTGTTTCCGGCGTTGTGTTACTTCCTGATCGATGAACGTCAACACGAGTACGCCGATTTCGGCAGCCACACCGGCCAGTGCTATAAAGCCGACGGCCACTGCCACACTCAGGTTGAAACCCAGCCACCAGACCAGCCAGAACCCGCCAATCAATGAGAATGGTACAGACATCATCACGACCACCGGTGCAGTGAGGCTACCGAAGTTGAAATAGAGCAGCAGAAAGATCAACAGCAGCGTAGCCGGAATAACAATACGCATCTTGGCGGCGGCCCGTTCCATATATTCAAACTGGCCCGACCACTCCAGCGTATAACCGGCAGGTATCTTCACCTGTTCCGCCAGTACCTGTTTGGCTTTAGCGACATAACCGCCAATGTCCGAGCTGGATATATCGACATAAACCCACGCATTCAAACGCGCATTCTCGCTTTTGATGGATGGTGGTCCACGAGAAGTCTTGATCTCAGCGACCGCCGTTAGCGGGATTTGCGCTCCGGTCGGTGTCGGGATAAGCACCCGCTTCAAGGCATCCGGATCGCTACGGTAATCCCTTGGGTAACGCAGGTTGACCGGATAACGCTCCAGTCCTTCCACTGTCTGGGTGACATTCATGCCGCCTATAGCCGACTGAATCACATCTTCGATATCGCCAATGGTCAATCCATATCGGGCAGCCTTGTCGCGCTGAATATCGATATCCAGATAATAGCCACCGGCTGCACGATCACTGAACGCCGAAGTGGTTTCAGGCAGCGTTTTGACTGCCCGTTCAATGGACTTACCCACCTCCTGTAACACATTCAGGTCAGGCCCGGAGACCTTGATGCCGATCGGTGTTTTGATACCGGTGGACAGCATGTCAATCCGCGTCTTGATCGGATAGGTCCAGGCATTGGCCAGTCCGGGAAACTTGATAGCGGCATCCATTTCCTTCATCAGCTCCCGGGTGGATTTGTCCGGATCCGGCCAGTCCTCCTTCGGTTTTAGCCGCACAATCGTTTCCATCATCGACAATGGCGCAGCATCAGTTGCCGAATCTGCACGACCGGCTTTACCGAACACAGACTGTACCTCCGGGAAGGTTTTGAGGATTTTATCCGTCTGCTGCACCAGTTCTTTAGCCTTGGTAATGGAAATTCCGGGAAATGTGGTCGGCATGTAGAGAATGTCGCCTTCATCCAGCGGAGGCATAAACTCCGAACCTATTTTTGACATCGGAATCGTCATGGAAAACAGCAACCCAATAGCAATCAACAATGTGATCCAGCGATGTTTCAATGCACCTGCCAGTATTGGTCCATGCGCCCATTGCAGGGCACGATTGACCGGATTTTTGTTCTCCGGCATTACTTTGCCCCGGATAAACCACCCCATCAGCAGCGGGACCAGCGTCACCGCCAGTACAGCCGATCCGAGCATGGCATAGGTGGCGGTATAGGCTAACGGCTTGAAAAGCCGTCCTTCCTGTGCTTCCAGCGTGAAGATTGCCATATACGATACCGTGATAATCAGAAGTGAGAAGAACAGCGCCGGACCTACCTCTCGCGAGGCTCTGGCTATAGCTTCCCATCGTTCGGGTACAGTAAGTAAGTTCCCTTTGTCACGTTCGGATTGCTCCAGGTGTTTATGGGCATTTTCAATCAGTACTATGGCACCATCGACCATGGCTCCGAGCGTAATAGCAATACCGCCCAGGCTCATGATATTGGCTGCCAGTCCCTGCCACTGCATGAGCATGAAGGCAATCAATACGCCCAAAGGCAGGGTGATAATCGCCACCAGTGCAGAACGCGCATGCATCAGAAACAGTATGCAAACCAGCGAAATCACTAAAAACTCCTCAAACAGTTTATCCTTGAGGTTTTCCACCGCGCGTTCGATCAGGTCACCACGATCATAGGTTGGTACGATCTCAACGCCTTCGGGCAAACCGGACTTCAGTTCATCCAGTTTTTCCCGTACCGCTTCAATCGTGGTCAATGCATTTTCACCATAGCGCATGATAATCACGCCACCGGCCACTTCGCCTTCGCCATTGAGTTCCACCAACCCCCGTCGCAGTTCCGGGCCGAGATGAATGTGTGCCACATTGCGCAGCAGAATCGGTGTACCATGATTATCCACACCCACCGGAATACTTTCCAGATCCGGGATGCCTTTCAGGTAACCTTTACCACGGACCATATATTCGGTTTCACCCATTTCAATGAGCCTGCCGCCGACATCGTTGTTGGAGCGTTTAATCGCATGTTTTACTTTAGCCAGCGGAATACCGTATTCAGCCAATGCGTTGGGGTCGACCTCCACCTGATACTGCTTCACGAAGCCGCCCATGGAGGCCACTTCGGATACGCCATTCACGGTTTGCAGGGCATAACGCATATACCAGTCCTGGATTGAACGCAGTTCAGCCAGGTCATGGTTGCCGGTTTTGTCGACCAGCGCATATTCATACACCCAACCCACGCCAGTCGCATCCGGCCCCAGCGATGGCGTTACGCCTGAGGGTAACCGTCCGGCCACATAATTGAGATATTCCAGCACACGCGAACGTGCCCAATACATGTCAGTACCATCTTCGAAAATGATGTAGACGACTGAAAAACCGAAAAAGGAATATCCCCGCACGACCTTGGAATGCGGCACAGCCAGCATGGCTGTGGTTAACGGATAAGTGACCTGATCTTCCACCACCTGTGGTGCCTGACCGGCATAGTCGGTAAATACGATCACCTGTACATCGGACAGGTCAGGGATGGCATCGAGCGAAATATTTTTTACGGCAAAGCTACCTGCTGCTACCAGGATGCCGGTAAAAATAAGTATGATCAGCTTGTTGCGCAGACTCGCGTCGATAATGTTAGCGATCATCAGTCAAACCCTTTTTCACCACAGAGGACACAGCGTTACACAGAGGAAAGGCAAAATCGTTTACCTCAAAGACGCAAAGACACAAAGGAAGACTATCATCAGTAATCATTGCGCTCCCTCCATGTTCATGCCTTTCATATTCATGCCGTCCATTTTCATATTGCCCATGTCCATGCCTTGCATATCCATTTTTTGGTTTCCTTTGCTTTTAATATTGGCAGGCCTATCGCGCACCGGGGGCGCCGATGCTTGCTCCTTTGCGGCATCAGCTTTTGGTGCAACCATTTTGGCAGCGGCTTCGCGAATGGACGATTCGGAATCAATCAAAAACTGACCACTGGAAACCACAAGTTCGCCGGCTTCCACGCCTTCGATAATTTGAACCAGTCCTTCTGCCCTGACACCTGTTTTAACGGTGCGCGGTTCAAACCGGCCGGGTTCGGTTTGCACAAATAAATGTGCTTTTTTACCGGTAATCAATACCGATTCTCTGGGAACAAACACTCCGGATTTACTGAGGCTGGCTACGATAGTCACATCACCAAACATGTCCGGCTTGAGCAACCCTTCAGCATTGTCGAATTCAATACGAACCTTGTTGGTACGTGTCTTGGGGTCCAGGTAAGGGTAGATATAGGTAATGTGTCCGGTGAAATCATGATCAGGCAATGATGGAATACGCAATTTCGCTTCATCCCCCACCTTTACCCAGCCAATTTCGTATTCATACAGATCAGCCAGCACCCAGATGCTGGACAGATCAGCAATCTGGTATAATTCGGAAGCGGGTGTGACATGGGCCCCTTCCCGCACACCGATTTTTGTCACCACTCCTGCAGCAGGAGCGTGAATATGCATGCTTTTACGCACCTTGTGTGTTTGTTGCAATTTTCTGATTTGATGTTCGGCAACATCAAAGAAGCGCAACCTGTCCAGTGAGGAGTCAAGCAGTCGTTTGGCCCCATCCCGAATATCGCTATAGGGGCTGTCTTTCAGCTGTTGCCAGTTACTTAGGGCCAGCAGATATTCATTCTGCGTAGCCACTAGTTCAGGCGAATAGAAGGAGAGTAACATGGTGTCCCGTTTGACTGTTTCCCCGGTCTTGTCAACAAACAGCTTATCGACCCAGCCATCCACCTTTGGATGCAGAGTCACCAGTTTCGTTTCATCAAATGTGATGCGCCCGACCGTGGTGATTTCACGCGACAGTTTTTTTTGCTCTGCCTTGCTCAGACGCACTCCGATAAGTTGCGTGATCGTCGGGTCGATAATGACCGTACCGGCCGGTCCGCTGCCACCACCGGCTGCATCTTCAGCGCAGACAGGCACATAATCCATACCCATGGGGTCTTTGGCCGGGGTTGCACTGGTAATCGACGGATTCATCGGATTACGCCATGTTAACGGCTGCGCCCCGCCCGGGCAGGGACCATTGCCACCGGCTGATGTTTTTTCTGCGCCGGAACCCGACCCGGATGACTGTTGCATGCCGGAGACATAATACCCCCCGGCCAATCCTATCAGCAAAACAGCGACCATCAGTCCTGTATTTTTCATATCTTACTCCCAATATAAGCTTTCACCGCAGAGGACGCGAAGGACGCAGAGGAAGTCAATATGCATAGCCTCTTGCCGCTGTGCTCTTCGATGTCTATTTTTTGACTGGTTTTTACTCTGCGTTCCTCTGCGTCCTCTGTGGTAAATGCTTTTGACTTTTGATTCATTGCAGGCTCTCTTTGCCGGCTGCCGCAGCCAGTCGCGCTTCAGCCTGATGAAGCGCTGAAATCTGCTGCCAGTATTGAATATCCATATTGAATTCACTGAGTTGGGCACGAACCAGGTTGAGGAAATCCACTTTATTGACCTGGTAGCCCGCCAGCATGGAAGCTGTTGTCTGTCGGGCCTGTGGCAAAATACCTTTATCAAACAATACCACCTGGTCACGCGCAAAATGCAAATCAGAAGCGGCAGCATCGATATCCGCATCCACCTGGTTGATGGCATCTTCGCGCGTGAATTGAACTTGTGCCTTTTCAGCCATGCGTTGATCGACTGCTCTGTCCTGTTTAGTGCCTGTGTACAGGGGCAGGCTCATCGTCAACATAATGGAGGCAAAGTCCGGTCGTGTTTGTCGATTGACAGGGTTGATACCCTGACGAAAACCGTAGCCGGCCCCGATATTGAAATCGGGGTAATAATCTTTTTCAGCCAGTGCAACCATCGAACCAGCAGCCTGCACCCGCGCATCCATGGCCAGCAGCATGGGCCGGTGTTCCCTGGCCCATTGTTTAAGAGCCAGGGTTTTCTCATGCATCGCTTCCAGGTTATGGTTGTTATTGCGCGTCAACTCTTCCAGATCATGTGCATTCTGTTTTGGCAATATAATCGCAGTACTCGCCGACCGACCCAACAGGGCATTCAGCGTAGCCGCCTCACGTTCACGTGCTGCCTGCAATTTCAGTTCCCGTTCCAGTAACTTGGACAGTTCCAGCTGAGCCAGTAATACGTCCTGCTGCAAACCCTTGCCTGTCTTGTATTTTGTTTCGGCGATTTTCACCAGATTACGCAACAAATCCTGGTTGTGGTGGATGATTTCGAGCGCCTTATCCAGATAGGCCAGGTTCCACCAGTGAATGCGGGTATTACGCAGCAACACCAGCCGGAACTCCTGCCGGTTTTGTAACGCCGCTGCGGCCATATGTTCAGCCGCTTCAGATTTCAGCCCCAGTTTACCGGGGAACGGGAGTTCCTGCGAGAATCCCAGTTGTATCTGGGTCATGTTTTCCTGCGTGGTGGAAAAGGTATCCACCGGCAAATTGATGGCTTTAAACGACACTTTCGGATCAGGTAAACTGCCTACCTGCGAAGGAATCGTCGCCATCGCTTCGGCTCGTTTGCCGACCGCCGCCAGAGCGGGGTTCTGTTGCAGAGCCAGCGCTTCGGCTTGCTGTAGTGTCAGCGGAGGCTCCGCTGCGGTTGATAAAAAGGGCACAGTCATGATGACTGTCATAATCGTTAAGGATGCCAGCCAATGCCGGACTTTGTTCTGGATATGCATGCAACCATGCCTCCGCTTCTTTTGATGCGCGCACGATTTGTTTATGAACAAACGTGCGCACCACAACTCAGTCGAGCCGTGGTGTCAGAAGACGGGTTGAATCAGACGCGGATGCGTTGTGTGGTTGTATAAAGGAGAGAGGATGAACGCGGTGGCCCGGTAGGCGTACGCGAAGAAAGCCGGCCCGTTGCGGTGCTGCCAAACTGTGGTGCAGCAGGCAAGCTGATAACAGCGGACAGTGTCAGCGCAATCGGTGCTACGGATGAAAAGGAAGAATTGGATAGCTCATCGGGTTGATCACAATGATAACAGTTGCCGGAATGCCCCGACTCTTGTCCGTGATTTGATATGGGACCAATCGATTTGGCACAATGAGCATCCATATCCGAGCTTTGAACAGATGCCGGCATTGTATGGGCTTCAGCCGTCAGCAGGCAGAAACCACCCACCACAATCTGCACGGCGAACATCACCGCCATCAGGCGGGAGAATCCACGAATATGCAGTTTGCGCGTCAGCATACGGCGCACATTAAGCCTGTGAAGATGAAAATACAATGAAATCGGAGAGAATCCCATCCGGGCTATGCTTTATACAGGTTTATAACGCCATTGTATATTTGAACCAACACAATGGGGGATTGTCTCCAGTCGGAACATTATTCGACATGCAGATTACACATGGCAAATATTGTGGGTCGTTCCTGTGACAGGCCAAGAATGCGGTTCATTGTGGTCATATCCTGCACCAGCGGAGATGGTAACAATATCTGTGTCAGTGCAGATAGCCGGCTTCCGATCGCGACAGTCATTTGTGCAGCCAGCGAATCGGCATTACCGAACAATTGCACCAACAGCATTTCACGCAACCCCAGCGTCGGGCTGATACGGACAGCACTATAATTCTGCTCAATCCCGGCCATCTTTGCGGCTGCGACAATCGCATCATGATAATTACCCAGCGAGTCAACCAGCCCCAGCCGGTGCGCATCAGTACCGCTCCAGACACGGCCTTCAGCCAATGCTGCTACTTTTTCTACCGGCATCGTCCGGCCACTGGCGACAATGTGTAAAAAACTGCGGTAAATATGTTGCATGGAGAGTTGCATGACTTTATCCAGTTCCGGCGGTAACGGGCGGTCAGGGCGGATACCACCGGCGATAGACGTTGTGCCCAGACCATCGCTATGGATGCCCAGTTTCTCCAGGCCGCGTTGCATATTGGCCAAAACACCAAACGCGCCAATCGAGCCGGTGATGGTGGTCGGGGCGGCCCATATCTGATCGGCAGCTGTCGCCATCCAGTAACCGCCGGATGCGGCCATACTGCCCATGGATACAACCACCGGCTTGCCCGACTTTTTCAAGCGCACGATTTCACTTCGAATCGCTTCCGATGCCTGGGCGCTACCGCCGGGGCTGTCAATCCTGAGTACAATGGCCTTGATGTGCGGATCAAGCCTGGCCTTGTTTAGCATCTCCATCATGGTTTCGCTGCCTACCGTGCCGGGGGGCTGTTTTCCATCCAGAATCATGCCGCTGGCCGTGATAATACCCACCCGGTTGGCTTTGGGGGAAGGCTTGTCGCCGCTTGTCGCATTCAGGTATTTGCGGAAATCGATGCTGGCGTATTCACCGGATTCCTTTCCCAAAGCGCTGGCAATATAGCCCTGAATGTCTCCGTGACTGGCAAGCGAATCGACGAGGCCTTCCGATTTGGCCAGCTCAGCCGCACTGCCATCATGTTCGGCCAGATATTTCGACGGCTCATCCAGCACGGTCTGCAAGCGTTCCGCCTTGATATTACGCATTCCGGCCACATCGTTTTTGTACTCGGTCCACAATACATTCAACAACAACCGGTTGGATTGTCTGTCCTCGGCGGACATATCGTTACGTACCAGCGGTTCAATAGCTGCCTTGTATTTGCCGGCACGAAACAGTTGCACATCAATATGCAGTTTATCCAGCGCATCCTTGATGTAATTTTTATAAATACTGAAACCTTCCAGTGCCACCACGCCCAGCGGATTCAGGAACACCTGATCAGCTGTGGCTGCAAGATAATATTGCGATTGTGAATAGTTCGGGCCGACAGCCACGACCATTTTCCCGGATGTTTTGAATTGCTCAATGGCCGCCCGTACTTCCTGCAGTTTGGGCAACGATGTTTTGCCCATCTCATCCAGCTTCAGTACCATTAATCTGATATGGTTATCTGTGGCGGCATGTTTGATAACTGTGACCAGGTCATGCAAACGCGTCTGGTTGGGTGCTGAGAAATTCAGTGGTATGGCAGAGGTAGATGGCAGTGCCAGCTCTTCAACAATGCTGCCCGAGGGATTAAGAATCAATGCTGCGTTGTCGGGTACGCCCGGCCGTTCGGCAAAAAATACTCCGACAGTGAGTAGCAGCAGCATGATAAACACCACGTTAATCAGAATATTTCGCAGCCGTTCAAACCAGCGGAACAATGAGGAGAAAAACCGTTTCATAACACCATCCTGTCAGGGGAATAAATTGTTTAAGTCGGAATAGTGGAAGAAAAAATACAACCACTACGAGGTTTCAATATGTGTGCTTGTGGCTGACCTGACTTTATCCGGCAGTCTGTTTTTCCAGCGCCTGACGATAACAGTTTGCAGCTTTTTCATATTCGGCAAGCTCTTCATACCACTGGCCCAGGCTGTGCCAGGCCATCATGCAGGAGCAGTCATCCGCCAGCGCCTGCATCTGTTCAAAAGCAAGGCCATCGAGTTTGGCAGCATGGGCCAGCTCGGCACGCAGCCAGCGCTGGGCCTGATTAAGAGCTTCGACCGGTTTCTTTTCCAGTTTTCGGTAGTTTCGCATTGGATCAGCACGCTGAAGTTCGAGCAATAAGCGGGCAATGCGATCATTGCTGTGCTGTTCAAGATAGCCAGCCCACAGGCGCTGGACAGTTTTCGTATCGCCACTGGCCAGCAGGCCATTGCCATAGGCTACGAGTACGTTGGGGTCGTCCGGCATCAGCCGATAGGCCTTGCGCAGAAATGCCATGGATTGGCCGCTATCCTGTTCTGCAAGTTTGAGACAGGCGCGAACAAGGCGTGGTTTAACAGACTGGGCAGACCGACGACCCTGCTTCCATTCGGTCTCCAGCTGATTGATAAATAGCGGCAAATTACCTTCTTCTTCTGCCAGGTCAACGAGCCTGCTCACAGCCAGAGGGGCGCCGGCATGGGCATTCAACCATGCTTCCAGATGCGCTTTTCGCGTGGCCAGATCCGGAGTATGTTCAGCATGCGGATCCGTGGCGATACGCGCGGCCAATGCCGTAATGAGAGGATCCTGATCTTCAGCAGGCAGGGGCAACTCATTCGCGGGGGTCAGTACGGTTTGAAATACCTCAATAAGCCAGTCGGGCAATATGCCGCGGCATCGTTTTAATGTTCTGGGACTCACGCGGCCTCGTCCGTCCAGCCACTGTGCCAATGCATCTCTGAGTTTTTTCTCTCTGCGCTTGCGACTGCCCATGCGCAATGAGCGCCATGCAACACCGGGGCCGGCAAACAGGGCGCCGGTAATACCGCGCAGCATCCATAGCAGAGCCAACAGGGCCAGCAGTGCAACAATGAATGTGCCTTGCCGGGTTTCAAATATCCAGCCGAAAGCCTCAATGCGCAGGGTTTGATCGGCGATATTCGGAAAAACAATCAATGCGATGCTAACAGCAAGCGCAAGTAGTAGCAGAAGGGCCAGTCTCATTGCTCACCTCCCTGCTGCATCTCCAGCCTGTGATGACTCCATTGCAGGGCTGTTTCCCGCAGCCTGCGGATATCAGACTGGATACCATCGAAATTTTCCGGCAGGCCTGTTTCCACTATACCGGAATCACTGGCATCTGTATGCCGCATGGCTTTGATCTGAAGCAGCAATTCTGCCTGAAGGCTCTGCCATGCGCCTTTTTCCGGCCATGATTCCAGTGTGAGCTGCCGGGACACATCGAGTAACCGGTTTCTCAGACTATCCAGACGCCGGGCTTCTATTGAAGGAGCCGGACGCAGCTGAAACTGTTTTACAATCCAGGCCAGCCACGGGTATTGCGGTTCCGGCAGAATATTTTGCTGTACGGGTATGGACAGTGCCTCAATCCATTTCTTCAAAGCACTCTGCCACTGCTTGAGTTGCTGCACCCGGTGACGCGCCAGCATATGCATGCTTGCAGCTTCCCGGCGCTCTCGATCGCTTAAACCGGGTAACAGCGAAATTTCCTCCCAGGTCAGTTGTAACTGTGGCAACCGGCTGGCCGGATCGGCAATCCAGCGCAAACGAATCTGTAAATTCATCTGCTGCTGTTCTTTCAGGGCGTTTTGCAGCTCTCTGCGGGTTTGTTCCATCTGTCGCAAGTCATCATGCAATGCCTCGATACTGGATAATAATCTCTGTATTTCCCCGGAAGACACAACAGGGCTTTGGGTGGTGACGGGATATGGCCTTGCGGCAGGTGCAGGTTTTGCAGCAGGAGTCGAAGCCACGGGTTTGACGGAACCGGATTTGACCGGTGCGCCAGCCGGCTTTGCCAGAGGCCGATGCTGTGGTTCGGATGTGTTGTGGAATCTGGCGGTAAGCGATGCATATAATGGCAGCAATTGCCCACTCAGACTCAGTGCGCCAAGCACAGCCGCTATAATCAATAACAGAACAAGAACAAAATTGCGCACGCCGTGCGATTGGCCGGACTTCTCCGGTTGTGCTTCATCAGAGGCGGTGGCCGATGCGCTGTCGGCGATAACAGCATCCATTGCATCCTGATCGGTTTCTTTGGCGGTATTGGTTTTCACTGCTTTGCCCATCCTAGGCTTCGTTCAGCCAGCGGGCCACGTCCAGGGCGTGATAGGTCAGAATCAAATCTGCGCCGGCGCGTTTGAATCCGAGCATGGTTTCCAGCACCACACGTTTTTCGTCAATCCATCCGTTTGCGGCAGCCGCTTTCACCATGGCATATTCACCCGATACATTATAAACGGCCAGCGGCAATTGTGTGGCATCTTTGACTTCCCGGATAATATCCATATAGGCCAGCGCCGGTTTGACCATCAGCATATCTGCACCTTCTTCGACATCCAGCCATGCCTCTTTCAGGGCTTCGCGGCGATTGGCCGGATCCATCTGGTAACTGGCACGATCTCCGAAACTGGGTGCGGAATCAGCGGCATCGCGGAAGGGACCAAAGTAACC
>JAUZQH010000070.1 GCA_030951065.1 Mariprofundus sp.
GCCTGTAATGGCGGATATCCTTTTTTTTTGCGCATACCGTTTATCGTGTTAATAATCAGCGGCCGGTTAATAATCCAGCATTCAAGACGGTATTTACCGGGATAGTTCATCACCATCAGTCCGAACAGTATACTTAACAAACCCTGTCCGGGAGTGAACAGCATGATTATTCCAGCCAGGATCAGAAAAATTCCCAGTAGATTTTTAAGCCCCGCCAGCATCAGTACTACGACAGGGTGACGGGTTTCATCCGATATAGTATGTCGTTTATGATGGCTGAAATAATCCACAGGAATGCGCACCACAAACATACGCATTAAGATGTACCCAATAATCAGGCTAAGCAGCGAGATGATTACAATCCCGGCTGCATATTCATGAATATAATCCATCCATATCTGCACAAGCTAAAGCTTATACATTACAGGCTGATAGCAAGTGAAAAAAATCCACTCTTCCTACTGACCATATAGAACAATATTGACCTGTTTATCATCGGCATTGTGGCAGCGACGGAGATTACAGGCTTTCTGAAACCACTCGCACCTGACCCGTTGATTTAAGGACGGACTGATTACAGGCAGGATGCCTTTAATCAGCATCTCCTTAAATAGCTGATGATACGATTTTCCTCATCAATCATCTTCACGCCGAACTGATACTTCGATATCGTCGCCACAAGGCGTGACATCAACCTGCATCGTACAACAACAAACCTGACAGTCCTCAGTATAAGATTCGGCTTTACCTGTACGCTCAACCGTCAGTTCATTGCGTACACCACAATAAGGGCACAGCATCGTGATATATTCCAACGCGTCCATATCCACCACCTTAAAGAATCCTTCATTATTTTAGCATGAATTGAAATGATTCTATTCGTATGGCGACGATGCCTGTTTATTACAAAAGGAGTTGTCATGAAGCTCATGCTTGAGTTCATCCAATCGATATCGTGGATGTAATCCGCTACTGGCGCGGTGAAAGACAGGCTCAATGATTCGTGACCAATCCCCGAAAATGTGTCAACCAATCAATGAAACGGCATCACCATCACGTTGATGAACTGTGCCGATCCGATATGTGGTTTCACCTGCTTCTTTCAGGACGGCTTCCACTTTGTCCACTTCGGATTCGGACAGGATCACGGCAAAACCGATGCCCATGTTAAAGGTACGATAGCGTTCGTCACGAGCCACATCGGCAAAGCCGAGCAGATATTCGAATGCGGGTGGAACAGGCCATGCACTGACGTCAATGGTGACTGCCAGTTCATCGGTGAGTAGGCGTTCAAAATTGTCGAACATGCCACCGCCGGTGATATGGGAGAAACCGTGAATCTCTGCACCGGACTGCATCAATGCATTCACAGCCGGAACATAAAGACGGGTAGGGGACAATACCCCTTCTACGGCTTTTCGACCATCGGATAGTACATCGTTATTCAAATCAGCTTTGCCAAGCTCAAGCAGCCTGCGAACCATCGAGAAACCATTGGAGTGAGGACCATTGGAAGCCAGACCGATAATGACATCACCAGCGGTAATTTTACTTCCATCCACCATTTTCGGCCTGTCTACAACTCCGACACAAAACCCACCGATATCATAATGCCCCGGTGCATACATGCCCGGCATTTCGGCTGTTTCACCACCAACCAGCGAGCATTTACATGTTCGACATGCATCGGCAATACCTTCGACTACGCCCGCCAGTGTATCACCGGCCAATTTTCCTGTGGCCAGATAATCGAGGAAAAATAATGGCGTCGCTCCGAGTGCCGCCAGATCGTTCACACACATCGCAACCGCATCTATGCCGGCGACGTGTGGATGATCGTATTCCTGCAGCAATAACAGCTTGGTACCCACACCATCGGTGCCGGATACGAGTACAGGTTCTTCCATGTCTGCAAAATCAGGTTTGAACAGGCCGCCAAAACCGCCCAGCCCGGATAATACTTCCGGTCGCATAGTGCTGTTAACCGCTTTTTTAATGCGGCCTACAAATGCATTTCCGGCATCAATATCAACGCCGCAATCGGCGTAACTCAGAGATTTATTATCTGTCACAGCTGTTCCCTTATACCCTGTTAAACGTCGAGATTGCGTACTTTCAGGGCATTGTCCTGAATAAATTTACGGCGTGGCTCAACTGCATCACCCATCAGCGTGGAGAATGTTTCATCGGCACTGACGACATCTTCCAGCGTTACTCGCAGGAATGTACGAACCTTGGGGTCCATCGTGGTTTCCCACAGTTGTTCAGGATCCATTTCACCCAGTCCTTTGTAACGCTGAATACTCAAGCCTTTGCGCCCGGACGCTTCAATATGGCTGGCCAGCTCATCGAAATGTGTAATCGGTACAACGGTATCACCAAATACCAGACGTGCGCCGTCATCCACCAGGTTCTGCATGGAGGCACACAGTTTCTGTGCTTCGGAAAATTCGGCGGTTCCAATCAGATCCTTGTCCAGACGGGAAATGATTACACGACCATGGTCACGACGCTGGAACTGTACCCAGAAACTGCCATCTTCTTCATCTTCCATGATTTTCCAGCTCAGCGTTTCATCCACACGCGAGGCCTGTCTGAAAGCCCAGTCCAATGCATCCATGCGCTCCTCCAGTAAATCACGGTGACGCATCATCTTGATGGTTGTCTTGCCGCTCTCAATCAGAAACTTGAGTACCTTGGCATCAATACGCTGTGATAAACGTGCCTGCAAACGTTGCAAACGGTGAATGCTGCGAATGGATGTCTGTAAACGTTCCCCGCTGATTGCTTTGGCTTTCTTATTACTGAAATATTCTTTGCCCTCACTGCCATGCTCGAGCAGGAACTCGAACAATTCATCATCATTGGCAATATAACGGGCTTTTTTACCACGCGCGACGCGATATAACGGCGGTTGTGCAATATAGAGATGACCGCGTTCGATTACTTCCGGCATCTGCCGGTAAAAGAAAGTAAGCAACAAAGTAAGAATATGCGAACCGTCGACATCAGCATCGGTCATGATGACGATTTTATGATAACGCAGTTTGGAGATATCAAAATCATCTTTACCGATACCCGTACCCAGCGCCGTAATCATGGTACCGATTTCCTGACTCGACAGCATTTTATCAAATCGGGCCTTCTCTACATTCAGAATTTTACCCTTTAACGGCAGAATCGCCTGTGCCTTACGATCACGTCCCTGCTTGGCAGAACCACCGGCGGAATCACCCTCCACCAGATAAATTTCGGATAATGCGGGATCTTTTTCCTGACAATCGGCCAGTTTGCCGGGCAGGGATGATATATCGAGTGCGCCCTTGCGACGCGTCAAATCGCGGGCCTTGCGGGCCGCTTCACGCGCCATGGATGCTTCAGCCACTTTGCTGACAATACGTTTGGCTTCTTTCGGATTCTCTTCGAACCACTCGGCCAACTTTTCATTCACAATACTTTCGACAATCGGGCGTACTTCGGAAGACACCAGTTTTTCCTTGGTCTGGGATGAAAACTTCGGATCGGGAACCTTGACCGATAATACTGCCGTTAACCCTTCACGGCAGTCTTCGCCGGTCAAACTAACCTTTAATTTTTTGGTCAACCCGTTGGCATTGGCGTAATTATTAATGGTGCGCGTCAGAGCGCCGCGTAAACCGGCCAGATGCGAACCGCCATCCTTTTGCGGAATATTGTTGGTGAAGCAGAAAATATGTTCCTGATATGAATCTGTCCACTGCATGGACACCTCGACTGTAACATCATCTCTTTCCCCCTTCATGTCCACGCATTGCGTATGCAGCGGCGTACGGGTGCGATTTAAATGGGTTACAAAAGCAGAAATGCCGCCTTCATATTCAAACACTACTTTATTATCGCTGCGCTCATCGATGACCTCGATATGCACACCGGAATTCAAAAATGACAATTCACGCAAACGGGCAGCAAGAATATCGAACGACATATTACGATGGGAAAATATTTCCAGACTCGGCAGAAAACGAACTTCCGTGCCCGTACCCTTGGCTTCACCAATCACTTTCAGCGGAGCGACCGGTTCGCCCATGGCATATTTCTGATAATGCACCTTGCCTTCACGCCGAATCACCAGTTCCAGCGATTCAGACAGGGCATTCACCACAGAGACGCCCACACCATGCAATCCGCCGGACACTTTATAGGAATTATCATCAAATTTACCGCCGGCATGAAGCACCGTCATAATCACTTCAGCCGCCGACACTTGCTCTTCTGAATGCATGCCAACCGGAATACCACGTCCATTATCACGCACAGTCACCGAATCATCGGAATGGATGATTACTTCGATTTTATCGCAATGCCCCGCTAATGCTTCGTCGATCGCATTATCCACCACCTCGAATACCATATGATGCAAGCCGGTACCGTCATCGGTATCACCGATATACATGCCGGGACGTTTGCGTACGGCATCCAGTCCGCGCAGTACCTTGATACTGTCAGCGCTATAATCTTGCGGTTGTTGAGAAGCACTCATGCTGCTTCCTCCATGGTTGTTTCATTGATTAATTCTTTATTCATGGCCATCACCTGCTGATCCAGCTTAACATCACATAATCCGTGCTGCGTTAATATCTGAGTATGGATATCCAGTTCAGGAGTAATCTCCACGCCATCAGGAGCTGTCATTAAAATCTGCGCAGGGCTCTGCTGCAAACGATGAAACAGTCGCATCTGCCGATGTCGATCCAGTGCTTCAAGGCAATCATCCAGCAATATCACCGGTATCAAACGCCGATACCTGCTCCACAATGCGCATTCTGCCATCTTCAAGGCTATCGCAGCCAGCTTCTGCTGTCCACGGGAACCGGCACTGCGTATTTCTCGCCCCTGGAAGCTGATATTGATACCGTCCACATGCGGCCCGAATCGCAAACTCCCTATTCTGGCATCATCGTTACGTTTACTTTTCAGGCGCTCCAGCCATGCCGGCTGCGAATAATCCGGCATACTCACTGAAACACTCACGGCATCTTCAGTCAAAACCTGCTCTTCCAGCAGTAAGGTATTGATTTCCGTGATCAGACGACAACGTGCACTGACAATCTGTAATCCGTGTTGAACAATCTGCTGTTCCCAGGCATCAAGTTCACTGGAAAACACCTGCCGTCTGAGCAAACGACCACGCTGCATGACAGCACGCAGATAACCATCATAATGCATGCGCGTATGCCTGAAACAGATCATCATCAGCGCATCCAGCCAGCGTCTGCGCTCACCCGGTGCCCCGTCCACAATCTTGCGTCCCTGCGGAGCCTCTACCAGCACCGGAAAACTTTCGCTGACATCTTTGCGGCGCTGAATATCACGGCCTTGCAAACGCACTGAAGTTTTCCCTTTCCTGCCGGCTACCGTTAAATGCATCGGACCGAAACGCCGCCACTGGCCCTGAATCATAAAACTCGTCTGTCCGTGCTGAACCAGAAAGGGACTGCGCGACTGACGAAAAGAACGACCGTGCGCCATCAGATAAACCGATTCCAGCAAACTGGTTTTTCCACTGCCGTTCGCGCCAGTGATCAGGTTCAGACCCGGTAACATATGCCATACCAGTGTATCATGGCAACGCAAATTTCTGACCTTCACCTGTTCTAGCGTGAGCGGTGTGGCCAGTTGAAAATCTGTCCAGGATGCAGTCATGTACAACTCAATCTAAATCCTCATCGGCATAATCACATGCCTGGATTGAACATCATCTTCACCACTAATGAGTACAGGAGACAGTTCATCTTTCAAATCAATACGAACATTGGCTGAACGGATAGCGCCAAGCGTATCTCTCAAATAACGACCATTGAATCCAATCGCTGTTTCCTGGCCATTATAATCTGCCTCAATATGCTCTTCGGCTTCTTCCTGTTCTGTATTATGCGCAGAAATATCCAGACCCTGCTCGCTGAATACCAAACGGATATCATGGGTAAATTCATTCGCAACGATCATGCTGCGCCGTAGCACCTGATCAAATTCACTACGGGCAATAATGACTCTGGCCGGATTATTGGCAGGGATCACATCCTGATACACAGGGAAACGCGCATCAATCAATTTGGATGTAAGAATATTGGAACCTGCGACGATACGAATCTGACGCTCCCCGAGGAAAATCTCAATCTGTTCCTGACGCTCTTCACTCAGTTTCCGGATTTCCATCACTGCTTTTCTCGGAACAATACATTTTCTCGCTTCTACAGACTGTTCCAGCCTGATTTCAGACAAAGCCAATCTGTGCCCATCGGTAGTTACCAAGCGTAACATCTGTTCAGCATCCACTTCAAACAGTGTGCCTGTCAGATATTTGCGTGTTTCATCCGTGGACATTGCAAAACTTGTAGCCGTTATCATATCGGCCAATGTCAGGCCGGATACAGAGAGAGATATTTCACTGGGTTCTTCAGTCAGGGAGGGGTATTCATCGGCAGGCAGTGATGTAACCCGAAAACGGGATCGGCCGCTGCGAATAGAAACAAAATTATCACCGGTTTCCATAATTACATCCTGTTCAGGATCCAGTTCCTTGATAATATCGAACAATTTACGCGCTGAAACGGTGATTGAACCTGTCTGCTTGACCTGGGCTTCTGCCTGACTGTGAAGCCCTACTTCCAAATCGGTTGCTGTTATCAACAGCCTGTCATCTTTGGCTTCAAGTAATAAATTAGCCAGAATAGGAATGGTATGACGCTTCTCCACAATGCTCTGGCAGCGCTGTACAGCCTGTAACAGAGAAGCTCTGGACAATGTTATCTTCATACTGACTTCCTCTTTCTCTTTTATTTAAAAAATATAGTCATCATCATAGGTGCTGTGGATAGTGTGGATAACCATTTATTTCCCTGTAATTCTATCATCTTGATAGGGTTACAATAATGTGAACAACGACAACTACTCCCTGTACATAATATGTGGATAACTGAACATTACGGTGCCCAGTTTATCGTTCAACCACTTTATACTCAAACCATCCACAGGCCATGAGGCCCCTTATGAACATGATATGAACGCTTTGGATTATTGTTTCAGCAATGCAATAATCCGGCCCATTTCTTCATCAAAATCATCTGATTCTTCACGCATCTTTTTAATTTTTCGAACAGCATGCAATACAGTGGTGTGGTCCCGACCACCAAACTGGCTACCAATTTCAGGCAGGGACTGGGTTGTCAGGTCTTTGCTGGCATACATAGCAATTTGCCGGGGATAGGCAACATTTTTACTGCGTTTGCTGGAAGTCATCTCTCTGATATTGATATTGAAATAGGAAGCAACCTTTTTCTGGATATCTGCAATAGAAATCGCGCGCACTTCTTCATGCAATAAATCACGCAAAACATGGCGGGCAAATGTGATATCGATTGTACGGCCTGTCAGGGTGGCGTGGGCGGTTAGACGGGTCAGAGCTCCTTCGAGTTCGCGTACATTGTTGGTAATCCGGGAAGCCAGCAGATGGGCGACATCTTCATCCAGCATAATACCTGCCAGTTCGGCTTTACTGCTCAGAATTGCCAATCGGGTTTCCAGATCGGGAGCCTGTATATCTGCAACCAACCCCCAGTTGAACCGGGAACGTAGTCGCTCCATAAGATTGGTCAGTTCACGAGGGCTTCTGTCTGAAGTCAGAATAATCTGTTTTTTTATTTCATACAGAGCGTTAAAGGTATGAAAGAACTCCTCCTGAGTACGATCCTTTCCGGCAATAAACTGGATATCATCGATAATCAACACATCGACCTGACGATATTGATTTCGGAACTGATCGGTGGAACCGTTACGGATAGCCTGGATGAGTTCATTGGTGAACCGTTCCCCGGTTCTGTAGGCAATACGGATATGATCGCAATTGATCAGGGAATTGGCGACAGCATTAATCAGATGTGTTTTACCCAGACCAACACCACCGTAGAGGTAAAGGGGGTTATAAATCTCACCGGGTTTATCCGCGACCGCGCGACAGGCAGCGTGGCAGAATTCATTGCCGGAACCCACAACGAAATTGTCAAATGTGAAACGGGGGTCGATAAAGCCATCGACCTGCGATGGCTTCGAAACAGCAGTTTGTTGCGACGTTTCAGAATCTTCGTCCAGTGAAGGGTCGATCAGATAAGACACGGCCATATCTGTCCCTGAAACCTGTTTTGTCAGGGTGGATATTTTCTCTCCGTAGTTGTTTTTCAAGCCATCGAGGAAAAAACGGCTGGGCACCTTGATGACAAGCTGTTGACCATCACAGTGTGCCGATAATGAACGTATCCAGGCATCAAACCGGGATGCCGGAATCTCCTCCTTCAGTAAGTCTGAAACATGTTGCCAGATTGATTCATTGTTCATAGTAACCATTGCCTGAATAGTACATGCATCATACTTATCATCCAGTCCTGCTAAGGGTTTAAGAAGTTTTCTTGACATAAAGAAGCTAGTATTTATCATGCGCGACCCTTTTTAGCAACCTTGGGAACAGGAGATAAACCATGAGCTTTACCTATAAGCCAAGCCGAATTCGCCGAGCACGCCGCCATGGTTTTCGTGCGCGTATGGCAACCCGATCGGGCCGTGCTGTGATCAATCGTCGCCGTGCCAAAGGTCGTAAACGGCTGTCAGCCTGATTTCATCGCATCTGCGATTTCCTAAATCGTATCGGTTACGGTCAAAAGCCGATTTTTCCTCGATACGAAAAGGTAAAAGAATCAAGGTGGGACACCTCCGCATCATTTATCGAACGAATCAACTGGAACATTGTCGTTTGGGTTTGGCAGTATCCAGAAAATATGGCAATGCTGTGCAGAGAAACAGATTAAAGCGGCAATTAAGAAATACTTTTCGAACGAGCGATTGTCATGCTATGGGTGTTGATATGCTGATTGTTCCAGCCACAAACGCTAGCCAGATGCAATTCCCGGCCAATGATTTGGTGCAGGCTATAGCCACGATTCGTCGCAAACTTGCATCTTCAGTATGATGAAAAAAATATTTGCATCGCTGGTTCGTTTCTACCAACTGCTTATTTCACCTATAGTTCCGAACCATTGTGCCCATATGCCAAGTTGTTCACACTACATGATTGAGGCTATTCAGAGATATGGCGCGTTACGTGGCATTTGGCTTGGCGCCAAACGTCTGTTACGTTGCCACCCGTTTTCAAAAGGTGGTTATGATCCGGTTCCATGATAAATTCATGGCATATAAATATTTATAAATCAATAACTTAGATAATCGATTGGCGATTTCAGGGAGAATAATATGGAACAACGCAATATGCTGCTGGCTTTTGCATTGTCGATGGTTGTGCTGCTGGGTTGGCAGCAGCTGTTTCCACAGCAGCAGGAAGCTGTTCAACAGCAACAGGCGGAGTCTTCTGTCATCGTTGAGAAGAAAGCGGCAACGGTTGATGATACCTATGCCCAGCCACCTGCCATGCCGGAAGCGAGCGCACTTTCTGCGCAGGGTTCTGCTTCTCCCGTTTCTCCCAAATCCGGGTCTGACGTATCGCATGGTATCGAAACAGGTGAAACCTTTATACTCGGCAATGATGTCATCAGGCTTAAGGTGAATGATAAAGGCTGGATTACCCAGGGAACGCTGCTGAAGTACAAACAGTCGCTCGAGCCCGGTGCAGCCAATGTAGATGTGTTATTTATGAATGATAAGGGCCATGCAGTATATGCCAATTCAGGCATCATTGGCGCAAAAAGAAATACACCGTTTACGGTAGTGAGTCAGGGAAAGTTCTCACTTACTTTGCAGGCTACGCTTGACGGTGGTCAAACCTGGCAGCGCCAGTTCCACCTGACTCCGGGCAGTTACAAAATAGAAATTACGGATAAAATTATCAATGGCGCCGGACTGAAAATGTATCGCCAAGTAGTAGAACGCAATCCGGACAAAACACTGAATACATTCTATGAGCATATGGGTCCGACGGCCTTGCTGAATGGAAAACTGGTAGAGCCGGATTATGATGACCTGGATGAGAAAGGTGCGGAACGTATGGCATCCATGGGTGGCTGGACTGCGATTATGAATCGCTATTTTATTGCTGCCCTTATTTCCAATCCGGAGCAGAATTATCCCTATTATTTCAAAAGTGATGGGCGTTCCTATCAGGCAGGATTAATTGATGATGGAAATATTGAGGGCAAGAATGTTGTGTTTAATACACAGCTTTTTATTGGTCCTAAATCGATTCCGATACTGGAAGCTGCCGGTTCAGAACTGGAACGTTCAGTAGATTTTGGCTGGTTTGCACCAATTGCCAAGCCCATGCACACCTTTCTGGCCTGGTTATACGGATATATCGGCAATTTCGGCTGGTGTATTGTAATTCTGGTGCTGTGCATCAAACTGCTGTTTTTCTATCCGACGCAGAAATCCTATGAATCCATGGCCGGTATGCGCAAATTGCAACCTGAAATGGCTCGAATCAAAGAACTCTACGGTGATGACCGTCAACGTATGAGTCAGGAGATGATGGGGCTATATAAGAAACACAAGGTGAATCCGATGGGTGGTTGTTTACCGATTCTGATTCAGATTCCTGTGTTTTTTGCACTGTATAAAGTGTTATTGATGTCGATTGAAATGCGTCAGGCACCGTTTATCGGCTGGATTCATGATATGTCCGTACAGGATCC
>JAUZQH010000071.1 GCA_030951065.1 Mariprofundus sp.
CTGGAGGAAAAAGATGTCTCTTACTACGAAACAGCGAAAAGAACTCAAGGCAAAAGCGCATTATCTCAAGCCTGTCATCAGGGTCGGGCAAAAAGGGATTAGTGAAAGCCTGCTGCTTGAAACATCGCAGGCACTCGATACCCATGAGCTGATCAAGGTGCATGTTGCCCAGGATGACCGCGAAGCCCGAAAATATTGTATGGAAGAGCTGGCAAGCAGCAGTGGGGCGGAACTGGTCGGGCAGATCGGGAAAGTCTGTATATTGTTCCGCCGGAATTCAGATACATGAGTAACACCGGGGATATGATCAGACAGCTGCTGGAAAAAGAGTTTCACCCCCAATGTCTGCATGTTGAGGATGAATCATGGAAACATGCCGGCCATGCCGGTGCCAGCGAACATGGTGGCGGCCACTATATTGTCCGCATCAAATCGGAGCAGTTTAACGGATTGCCTCGCAGTCAGTGCCACCGCATGATTTATCGGGCTCTCGGGCCGCTGTTTCCCTCGGCCAATCATGCCTTAAGTATTCAAATAGATTCTGCGGACGGTTGAAGGCTTGTGGTTTTATTCGGGTTCTGTGTAGGAAAAGAGTGCGTGACCGTATCTCCCTGGCGTTGCTGATCTGGCGATATGTAAGATATCGTTATCATCTGAATAAACGCAATGGCAAGCTGGCGAAGGGCGTTTGCCTTATGCGAACCCGGGCAGGCTATCGGCCGGAAATACCGGTCCGTCGACGCAGACGCGGCGGTATTTTTCTTCACCATGCTCAATAGTTTTCACCACACAGCCGGCACAGCCACCGATGCCACAAGCCATATATTCTTCGAGGCTCAGAAATGCAGGCACATTAAATTTGCGGCCCAGGCTGGCAACGGCATGCAACATGGGGTGCGGTCCGCATGAGAGTAATATGCAGCGCGCCCTTTCTGTTTCGGACAATGCGGCGAGATAATCACGCGCCAGGTTCGGCACATGCCCCTCATAACAACCGTACAGACCGGCATTGGAAGCCAGCCTTGACGGGATGCCGCGCTCTTCCAGCGAGGTGATGGATAAAATTGTATTGCCGCTTATGCCCGGCAACAACATGGTCGAAGGTTTAAGGGCAAAGGGGAAAGCTACTTCGGAACCGGCAAATACCACGCAATCGGCTTTGTTCTGCAAAGCATCAGCAGCAAAAATCATGGGCGGAATGCCAACGCCGCCACCGACCAGCACGTAGCGCTTCGAGGTATCGGATAAATCAAACGGTTGGCCGATTGGCCCCAGCATAGGGATCACATCTCCGACGGCTCTCGCCGACAATAAGCGGGTACCCTCACCGATTGACTTGTACAACAGATCAACCGTGCCCTTCTCCGGGGCGGTTAACATAATCGAAATCGGCCGTCGCAGCGCCCGCTCATCGGATACGCGCAGGTGGACGAATTGACCGGGTTGAGCGGTGACTGCTGTTTTCGGCGCATGTAAACGCATGACGAACTGGTCACCCGGGTGGGTGATGTGGGCTAAAACCTTTGCCTGTTCCTCGTAAACAGCACCCTGATTGACGTTAGGCACGCACTTCACCTGCTGCATAAACGAGGTGCCCTGCTTTGAGGGTATGGGTCACTTGTCCGGTCATCTCTTTACCGTGCCATGGAGTGTTTTTTCCTTTGGACACCAGCTTATCGCGATCCACGGTCCACGTTGCTTCCGGATCAAAGATGGTGATATCCGCAGCGCTCCCGATACTCAGTGTGCCGCTATCGAGCCCCAGCAGGCTGGCCGGGTTGGATGTCATTTTGGCCAGCATATCGGAGAGTGATAACACACCATCACGCACCAGTTGCAATGATACAGGCAGCATGGTTTCCAGTCCGACAATACCGAAGGCAGCGCAGGACAGACCGCAGCGTTTGTCATCCTCATGATGTGGGGCATGGTCGGTGGCGATCACATCAATGGTGCCATCCCTCAACCCTTCAATTACTGCCAGTCGATCTGTTTCGGTTCTGAGCGGTGGGCTCATTTTGGCATCGGCATTAAAGCCCAGGACTTCTTCTTCTGTCATGGCGAAATGGTGGGGTGCCGCTTCCGCAGTGACCTTTAAACCTTCAGCGCGGGCAGCGCGAACCAGTTCGACTGCGCCTTTGGATGAAATATGAGCAACGTGATAACGCGCATCGATGCGACGTGCCAGCATAATATCGCGGGCAATCATCGAATCTTCACCCTCGACAGGCATGCCGGTCACACCGAGCTGGGTGGATACCCAGCCCTCGTTGATTGCGCCGCCTTTGGTCAGTTCCAGCTCTTCCGCATGCTGAATGACCATGAAACCGAAACTGGAAGCATATTCCAGCGCCTTGCGCATAACACCCGCATGCCAGATCGGCATACCGTCATCGGAGAATGCAACACAGCCGGCGCGTGTAAGTTCACGCATTTCAGTCAATTCCCTGCCATCCAGATTTTTGGTCACGGCGCCGATCGGGTGCACATGACATAATCCCACCTGACGGGCCCGTTCGATGATCTGCAGCGCCACACCGGCATGATCGATATGCGGGCCGGTATTGGGCATGCAACACATGGACGTAACACCGCCTGCAACAGCGGCACGGGAACCGGATTCAATATCTTCTTTCCATTCCTGTCCGGGTTCACGCAGATGCACATGCATATCAATCAGGCCCGGACACACGATACTGCCATCGGCATCAATCGCGCTTTCGGCAACACCGTCAAATTTTCCTGTGCCTGCAATGCAACCATTCTCAATCCACAGGTCGCATATTTCATCCACCTGATTGGCGGGGTCAATCACACGCCCGCCCCGAATAAGCAGTCGGGCCGTACTCATAATAAACTCCCCTGTACGTGCATGGCTTCCATGGTCATTTTCTTGCTGGGGCCAGGTCGTCCCAAATGTTGCTGCCCACCGCACAGTGCGGTCAGTACCGCCATGCGTATGGCCACGCCATGTTCGACCTGATTGAGAATCAGGGCACGGGCCGAATCGGCCACATCGGTGGCGATTTCGACACCGCGGTTCATCGGCCCCGGATGCATGACCAGGCATCCTTCAGCAGCTGCTTGTAAACGCTTGCGATTCAGACCATAGGCTTCGTGATATTCGCGAACGGAAGGGAAACTGCAGTTATCGGTCAGACGCTCGGTCTGCATGCGCAACATATAAAGGATATCCGAGCCCGGAATCGCATCGTCGAACTCGTGAAATACTTCGCAGCCGAAACGTTCAACCTCGGCCGGCATGAGCGTCTTTGGGGCGACGAGGCGCACCTGATAACCCATCAGTCTGGCCGCCAGCAAATGCGAGCGTGCCACGCGGGAATGGGCGATATCACCGACAATGGTCACGGTTTTACCGATGTAACCACCGGCGCAGCGCAGGGTGAGCAGGTCGGTGAGAATCTGGGTGGGATGTTCATGAGCCCCGTCGCCTGCGTTGACTATCGAGGTATGGCCCAGATAATCGGCCAGAAATTCACAGGCTCCGGAAACAGAATGGCGGATCACCAGCACATGCGGCTGCATGGCGGCCAGCGTCTGACCGGTATCGAGTAACGATTCCCCTTTTTTGGTGGCGCTGGTGGATGCCGAGATATTGATCACATCCGCCGACAAACGTTTGCCGGCCAGTTCGAAACTGGTACGGGTGCGGGTGGAATTTTCAAAGAACAGGTTGATGATGGTCTTGCCGCGCAATGTCGGCGCTTTTTTCAGTGGTCGCCGGTTGATATCAATGAACGATTCACCGAGATTCAATAAATACTCTATCTGTTCCCTGTCCATGTCCGCGATGCCGAACAGATGTTGCAAAGGTCGCATTATTTCACCTGCCTTTGTTCAATATGCCATGTTTCAGAAGTAGTGATCAAATCTACCGTGCAATCGGGAGGGGCAGCATGCAACAGCCCTGTGTTGTTGGCGCAGATCGGCAGTTGCCGGCCACCACGGTCCAGCAGTACGGCCAGCCGAATGGAATCAGGTCGCCCGTAGTCGAACAATACATCCATTGCTGCCCGAATTGTTCTGCCGGTGTAGAGTACATCGTCAATCAGCCAGATATGTTTACCGCTGACATCAAAGGGTAAGTCGCTGGGTCGTACTTCAGGATTCGGGCCGATGGTATCGAGATCATCACGATAAAAGCTGATATCGAGATTACCACGACAGACACTGCTGCCTGTTTGCTCCAGACGCTGTTGAACAGCATCGGCAACTCTGGCACCGCCACGCTGGATGCCGACCAGACAGATTTCAGTCTCAGCCGGCTGATCAGGCTCCGGGCCTGCGACCCGATCCGCAATGTGATTCGCCATCTGATCCAGTGCGGCTGCTACTGCCTGATGTTCAAACAGAATAACATTATTCATGTTTTCAACTCCGGATGCGCCGACAGGAAATCTTCAAGAATCACTGCTGCGGCAGTCTGATCGAGCTTTGCCTTCACCCTCTTCTCGTTGAGCCCCTGGGCGAAAAGACGTTCCTTGGCGGTCCAGGTCGACAGCCGTTCATCCTGAAAAGCAACAGGCAGCGAGCAAACGGCTTTGAGTTCCCGGATCGCTGCGCGTGCATCGGCTGCCTGCACACCTTCACTGCCATCCATGTTTTTGGGCAGTCCCGCGATAATGCCTCTGGAGCCGTATTCGCGGATCAGTTTGAGCAACTGTTTGGGCCAGCCCTGATCACGGCGGTGCAAACAGGTCACGCCCCGGCAGGAGAAAGCCATGCGATCACATACCGCCACACCGATACGTTTCATGCCGATATCCAGTGCAATCAGGGGCAGTTGTAGATTGTCAGGTATTGCGTCAGCAATGGAATCAGGCGTTGAGTCGGAAGCGGAACGGGGAGCGTCTGCTCCGGGGGCGAGCGTCACGGGATCAGTAGTTGAGCAGAATACGGCTGTCATCAAATCCGAGATTCTGCAAGGTTTCCGTGCAGGCGTCCACCATGGCGCTCATGCCGGCCAGGCAGGCCACTGAATTGGCGCCGTCCAGCGCATCGCTCTGGAGTGCATGCTGAACATATCCGATCGGACCATCCCAGCTTTTATGTCCCATCTCCAGTGATATGGAAACCTCGATATTGTGTTCGGCCAGTTCATCCAGTTCATCCGTCAACAACTGGTGCATTTCGGTGAGAAAACCGGCATAAATAACAACCCTGCCATAATCCTCACGGTGACGAACAATGCTGAGGCAAACGCTGTGCAGTGGCGCAATGCCGGTACCGGCACCGATCAAATAGACATTATTACCCTTGAACGGCGCCAGATCAAAGCCTTTGCCCATCGGCCCTTCCACTTCGAGCTCGGCACCGATTTCGATATCACACAGGTAGGATGACAACGGGCCGGCATCCTTGATGAAAAATTCGAACACCTCCGGATCTTCGGGCCCGGAGGCGATGGCAAAATAGCCGGGGGCCGGATCATTGATGCCGGGCAAACCAATCAGTACAAACTGACCCGGCAGAAAGGAATCCAGCGTTCCGGTCACCGGTTCCAGCGTCAATTTGATCACAGTATCCTTGCAGTCTGCCGCAGTTTTGCGGATATTTTCTTTCACCCGCATTCGATATGTAGAAGAGTGTTGCACCAGAATATCGCCCTCCGAACTTCTGCCCGTCAATGCTGTCAGACAGGGGAGCTGTATTGGATAGAATGGGAGCCCAAGATGCAAGCATCAAAATGCCTTGAATTAAGAATTTCAGCGGCCGATATCGCAGAGGATGCTTTTGAATCCCTGACCGAAGAACTCGGGGCCGTTGGGCTGGCCGAAGAAACCGATGTCGATTCAGCATGTACTGAACGTGTTGCCTGGTTCCCCATCAATGATAGCGAAGCTGATTTACGCCGGCAGATCAGTGCTGCCGTACTGGCTGAGGGGCTGGCATGCGAAAGTATTACGTTCAATATGCTGGAACAGCAGCACTGGGAAACGGCCTGGCAGAAAGACTGGCAGGCCATGCCGGTTGGAAAAAGCCTGTGGGTACGCCCGTCCTTCTGTGCTGCGCCGAACGACGAGCGTATCGATATTGTACTCGATCCCGGCATGGCTTTCGGCACCGGCACACACCCGACCACACAACTCTGTCTGGCGGCTGTGGAGCGATGCTGCACAGAACAGTCGCCTGCCACCTTGCTCGATATGGGTGCCGGTTCCGGACTTCTGGCCATTGCCGCGATGAAACTGGGTGTAAAATCCGCACTGGCTATCGATATGGAAGATGATTCGGTGCAGGCATGTCATACCAATGCCGCCATCAATGACGTTCATCTGGATGTGAAACTGGATGATAGCCCGCCGGATCAGACGTATGATCTGGTCGTCGCCAATATTCTCGCCGCGCCACTGGTCTGGATGGCCAGAGAATTAAGCGCCACGGTTGGCGATCATCTGATTCTTTCCGGCCTGCTGACTACGCAGGTGGATGATGTTGCCGCCGCCTATATCGCCGAAGGCCTCAGCGAAACCCGCCGTGATCATCAGGGCGAATGGGCCTCGGTAGAATTCGTGCGAACAGGTCTGAAACGCTGATTTTTTTACAGCGTGTAAAAAAAATCAGCTTCTCCCCGGAGCGCTGTGTTGAACCCAAATGGCAGGGCCGGGTTTCTTTGCTTCCAGTCTGTTCAGCCAGCGCTGCCAGAGCATGTAGTAGCGATGTTCTGAAACATCATCAAAGTCATTGTGGCCGCCGGGCAGGGAAGCGCGCAGTTTCGGTCCGGGATGGGCGGTGAAAATACGCTCAGCCATGCCATCGGGAATAATCTCGTCCGATTTGGCGCTGATCAGCAATAGAGGCGCTTTCGATTTTCGCACTGCCGCTTCGGTATCCAGCTGTGTTTTCACAAACCAGCGTAACGGCAGCCACGGATAATATGCTTCCGACATATCGGGGATGCTGGTGAATGGCGCTTCCAGTGCCAGCCCGACGGGGTTCACTTCTGCGGCCAGTTTTGCCGCTACCGCGCAGCCCAGGCTGCGACCGGCTATGATGATATCACCTGGATTTAATCCGTAATGATTCACCAGTAACGACCACGCGGCTTTTGCATCGGCATTCAGCCCGGCTTCATCCGGTGCCCCCTCGCTGTGGCCGTAGCCACGGTAATCAAAAGCAAATACCGCCAGACCCAGCATATGCCAGCGGCGATACTGGCGAATGCGATTGCTCATATTGCCGCCGTTGCCGTGCAGATGCAGCAGCGTAAAGCGGGGGTGCGCATGCGGCATATACCAGCCGTGCAGCATGGTGCCGTCGGCGCTTTTGAAACTGACATCGCGAAAGACAAGCCCCGCATCTTCCGGTGTTTGCGCCAGTTCCCGATCCGGGAAATAGAGATAGCCATTTTCAAAGTGCACCATGTAGGCCACGGTACCACCGATGCCGAGCAGCAGAATCACAAACAGCCGAAGAAGGATTTTCATGGCCTGAGTCTAGCGAGGAATAGGCCGACTGTATCTCCAAAAAGTTTGACCCCATCGTGAAAACATGGTGGTCGCTAGCTAAAAGCCGTGTACTTGCAGCTTGCATTCACCCTTTGAATAATTCCCTGTTTTTGACTAATCTTGGAAACAGGGGGATTTCCCTATGTCTGTGATTAAGGAAACTTACGAGCTTAACGCTTCGCCCGAAGCCGTTTTCGACCTGATCAATGACGTTGAAAAAACATCCGACTACAGCGATTTTCTTCAAGGCGTGCGCAAGACCGGGCCTGATATGTATCGCTACACTGTTAATATTGCCGGGATTCCACTTTCCTGGGATGCCAAAGTGTGTGAACGCAAGCGTCCCGAACGCATTGCCTGGGTATCGGTACATGGCATTACCCTGGCGGGTTCCTTCACGCTCAAACCGATTCCTGCCGGTACTATGGTTTTCTTCAGCATGGAATACAGTATAACAAACCGTTTTCTGGCCATGGTATTGAGGCCATTTATCCCGCCACTGGTCAGGGCCGTTGCATCAGAGATTATCGCTCATATCAAACAGCGACTTTAATATGAAATAAACAACGCGCCTGCATGACTTTTTCCACCCCATGATAAAATTTCATATCATGGGGTGGAAAAAGTCCATGCGCGTTAGGGACATGCTGATTCATTGCCGTCCTGGCAAAAAACAGTAAGTGCGAAAGAGAGCCATTTCAAATCAATCTGATCCGAAA
>JAUZQH010000072.1 GCA_030951065.1 Mariprofundus sp.
AACTTGCACCTGATTGAGGCGATACTGCTTCAGGGTAGGCTTCCGGTGTGATTTATGCTTTTGTGTCAGCGTCCAGTGCCTGATGCAAATGTTTCAGTTGTTGCTCGGACAGGCGAATATGTCCATAGTCATTGATTCGCATCAACTCATTGATTTGTCGCATTAATTTCAGATTATTGTCGCAATTTTTACAGTTATTGCATATCGATAAGTGTAGTTTGAGTCTTATGCGTTCCCAAAGGGTCAGCGGGCGATCCAGACTATCGGATACCAGACGACTGGCATAATGGCAGGCTTGTTTCATGAATCTGTTCCTTTTTCAAACCAGTGCATGTTCAGGCATTTCCGGAGAGTCAATCGAGCTCTGTGCAGCAGTACGTGCAAATGGGTCGAAGTAATATCACAACACTTACAAACTGTTGGTGTATCCTCCCCGACAATATCCCGCATGCGAAACACAAGCTGCTGTTTTTCCGGTAACCGGCTGATACATAACTCCAGAGTTTTGTGAAACTGTTCATTTTTGCAGAGGTCTTCAGGGTTTTCCTTCCACGCATTGGGCGCTTCGCTCCAGCTGCCATTGGCATTAAAGAAAGCCGAGGTGGGATCGGACTCAACCGCATCTTTCAGGTTTCGACCGCGAATTTCACGACGAATATAGTCAATGATTTTATGTTTCAGTATGCCCACGAGCCAGGTGCGTATTGAAGATTGGCCGGCGAATTTGTCATAGCCCTTCCAGCCAGCCAGCAGGGTTTCCTGCAACATATCCTGTGCCAGCTCTTCATTATGCAGGCGCGACATGGCATAGCGATAAAGATAATCGCCATGTTCCTTAAGCCATGAGTGAGGATTGTCGGTATTGTTCATGACAACCGACTCTGCCGGAAGCTCGTCCGGGTTCAAGCTGCTATTCACGCCCTTGTTCTTTTATGTAACGGGCAAATACGGGATCTGATTGTATAGCTATGGAGTCGGCGGACAAATGGGGTGGGGGGCTTCATTTAAATTCAGTGCTTCCGTGCAGGCTATGGAGATGTGGTAAAAACCAGGTGCTGAGAACAGAGAAAGGCGCACTTACCCCCCCTTTATTTGATGCAATGTATCAGCTTTTCAGAAAGACAGGACTGGATGCACATATCAGGGACGCTTTAGTATGCGCAGGGTCAAAGGAGAAGAGATGGCAGATGAACAGTCCATAGGCATATTTGATTCAGGGGTGGGCGGGCTGTCGGTTCTTGCTCATATACATCAGCGCCTGCCGGGAGAATCGCTGCTGTATATAGCAGACTCCGCTTATATGCCCTACGGGTGCAAACCAGAGGCTGTGATTCAGCAACGTTGCGTGGAAATTTCCGCGTTCCTTTCACGTCAACAATGCAAGGCAATCGTTGTAGCTTGCAATACAGCTACTGCCGCAGCAGTGCATCATCTCAGAGCATCGTATTCCTTTCCGGTTATCGGTATGGAACCGGCTGTGAAGCCGGCTGTGCTTCACAGTAGAAGTAAAGTAATCGGAGTGCTGACAACCAGTGCGACGTCGGCCAGTGATAAATTCAATCGTCTGGCCGCACGTTTTGCACAACATGCAAGACTGATTGTTCAGCCTTGCCCGGGACTGGTTGAGCGGATCGAATCGGGTGACCTGACAGGCAATGCAACCCGTGACTTGCTTACATCATTTCTGCAGCCGCTGATGCGGCAAGGCATGGATACACTGGTGCTTGGTTGCACGCACTATCCATTTCTCACCGCATTGATCAGAGACATTGCCGGTGATGATATCCATATTATTGACACAGGCGATGCGATTGCCTGTGAACTGGAACGGCAACTTCAGAGCCGTCATTTGGTATCAGAAAACAAGACAGCTTCAATCGAATTCTGGAGCAGTGGCGATGCAGAGAAAGTTGCACCTGTGATGTCCCTGCTGTGGGGGAGTAAAATGATGGTGAAAAAATTACCGTTCTGAGTTTATCTGGTCGGGTTTTGTTTATTCGCTTGCACCTGCTTGATTTATGGATACTGTTCGCCCAAATTTTTCATACATAAGGATAAAACCAACATGAGTACAAAAAAAATAACCAAAAAAGAGCTGACTGCAAAAGCTGCTGAACTGAACCTGAAAGGTGTGGCTAAGCTGCGTAAACCGGAACTGATCCACGCTATCCAGATTGCAGAAGGCAACACAGACTGTTTTGCCCGCATTTCAGATTGCGCTGTCAGCCCATGCCTGTACCGGGCTGAATGCCAGGCTTAATCCCGGCATAATTGTAAAGTTAAGCGTGGGCCCGGTGTGGCTCACGTTTTCGTTACAGGCCTGCACGGTTAGGGTTTGTTTACCCATGCCGCTTTGATGTGATATTTGCTGGCCAGATATTTTTTTTGAGTCTCAGCTTCCTGTTTGCTGGCAAAACCGCCAACACGTATTCTGTAGCGTGTTTTCCCTTTTGCTGAATAGCGCCCGATTTCAGCAGCGATTCCCTTTGCTTTGAAATCTGCCAGTGCTTTTTTTGCCGCCTGGAGCGAATCCAGTGACATCAAATTGACGACCCAACCGGTATGGGGTTTGATAGAAACAGGTGTAATCGAGGCTTTGGGCCTGGAAGGGTTGCTTTTAGCAACATGCTTTTCGGAACGACGGACTTCAGTCTGTTTTGCAACCAAACTGCTCAATGAGGAAAGTTGTTTTTCCAGATGATCTATCCGCTCTTTCAGCCCGACATTACCCTGGCTGATTTGTTGCTCCAGTGATGAAATGCGTCGTTCCATACGCTGCATTTGAATATCCGGGTTCAATATGGTTTGTGCCTTCTGCTGCGGGATGGCGTCATCGTGATTATTCTCGCCCCCGGGATTGAACCAGACGGCAATAGCTGCGATCAGCATGGCGGCAATGGCAAAAATTGTGATGGGTCTTATTCCCGGGTTTGGCGTGGCTGATGATGGTGTGGGTGTGCCATCTGTTTGTGGGGGTGTTTGAGCGTTGCCGGGTTCGTTATCCGGTTCTTTGCCTGTTGTTGACGGCTTTTGAGCACGAATCGGAACGGGTTCTTCAATGTTTTCAGATGGATCGAATTCAGTCGGCAATACAGGGTTTTCCGGAATAATCGGTTCCTTCTTTTCGTGGTCTGTTTCTGTGAGCCGGCCTGTATCCCATGTGGAATCAAATGAATGTTCCACGTCTCTGTCAGCTGGTTCATTCAGTTGGCTGGCAGTGAACAGGTCGGCCATGTCGGTTGATTCATCTTCTTCAATTAATTTTCTGGCTGCAGGTTCCGTTGAATCAGCTTGTTCAAAATGATTCAGGCTGAACTCCTCTTCAGTGATTTTATCCGTTGTTTTATCTGTCATGGGGATTGGCTCCTGATTGTCTGGTCGCTATCGGTGGCTCATGTATGACTATACATATCTATGTCTTTGTCCGGCTTGACATAAGTGCTGGGGCAACCGCATTCGACAATTCTGTGTCGGCCAGCCAGCCACTTGTGGCATCAGCAATAGCATCTGCGTAGGGGAGATAGGGTTTGATATCGAGCACTGGCGTGCCATCCAGCATATCGTGCCCTTCAATATGCAGAATTCTGCCTTCTATACGTTTCAGGCATACAGCAGACAACCCGATACTGTTGGGTCGGTGAGGGGCACGGGTTGCGAACGTGCCACGCCGGATTTTCGGGCCACGGGGCGGTATGACTGTCGGATTCCAGCCCCGGTTCAGGTGCATCCAGTAAATCACCCAGATGTGTGAAAAACCGTCCAGATCTTGCAGTGCCTGATCAAAATTCATGCCGGCATTGAGTCTGATTTGTGCGGTTTGTGGCTTTCCCAGAACCGGTTGACGGGGTGTTGCAAAACGTTCCCGATAATTACTGTGTACTACGCCGATGGCTTGCATATTGATATGCAGGGACGCGCTGTCGCTGTGACTGATATCATCAGTATATGATTTCGGCGGTTTTCGTCTGTTGTTTTGCTGTTGTTCCGGCGGGCTCATGTGGTTTCGGTTTCAGGCTGTAGCAATATCAGTTTGTTACCCTTGCAATCCACGACAGCAGTACCACCTTTCTGTAATTTTCCAAATAAAATAGCATCGGCCAGAGGCTTTTTGATGTGTTCCTGAATCAGACGCGCCATCGGACGAGCCCCCATCAAAGGATCATAGCCGTGTGTTGCCAGCCATGTTTTGGCGGCTGTGGTAACATCCAGTTCCACCTTTTTATCTTCAAGTTGTGTTTCCAGTTCTACCAGCATTTTGGCAACAACATGTAGAATAGTCTGCTCAGATAACGGCGCAAAACCAATGCTGGCATCGAGCCGATTACGGAACTCCGGTGTGAAAATACGCTTTACCGCTTCTTCATCTTCGCCCTGTCGTGGCTGCGGATTAAAGCCGACTGTGTTTTGCTGCATTTCAAAGGCGCCGGCATTGCTGGTCATGATCAGTACGATATGGCGGAAATCTGCTTTCCTGCCATTGTTATCAGTCAGTGTGCCGTGATCCATAATCTGAAGCAGCAGGTTGAACAGGTCGGGATGCGCCTTTTCAACCTCATCAAGCAGTAATACGGCATGCGGGTTTTTAGTGACCGCTTCGGTCAGCAAGCCCCCCTGATCAAAGCCGACATAACCCGGCGGTGCACCGATCAGGCGGGAAACGGTATGTGCCTCCATATATTCGGACATATCAAAGCGAATCAGTTCTACACCCATAATACGAGCCAGCTGTCGTGCAACTTCCGTTTTTCCGACACCGGTCGGGCCGGTAAAGAGGAATGAGCCGATGGGTTTTTCAGGGTGCGAAAGCCCTGCACGTGCAAGTTTAATGCTCGATGCCAGTTGATCGATAGCTTTGTCCTGACCGAATACGGACAGTTTCAGATCCCGGTCCAGATTCACCAGACGTTTTTTATCAGATGCATTGACCTGTTGGTGCGGAATACGTGCCATCGAAGCAACCATGGTTTCAATATCGTGAACATTGATCTGCTTGCGCTGTTTTTCCTTCGGCTTCACACGCATGGATGCGCCAACTTCATCGAGTACATCAATAGCTGAGTCAGGCAGGTTGCGGTCACCAAGATGACGTTTGGCCAGTTTGGCAGCCTGTTCAATGGCGGCCTGGCTGAAGCGTACGCTATGGTGTTCCTGTAGTCTTGACTTCAGACCTTTAAGAATATCGATTGTTTCTTCCACGCTGGGCTCCGGCACATCGACTTTCTGGAATCGGCGCGACAATGCCCGGTCTTTTTCAAACAGGTTGCGAAACTCCTGATACGTGGTTGCACCGATGCAGCGAAGTTCTCCATTGGCCAGGGCCGGTTTGAGCAGATTGGAAGCATCCATGGTTCCGCCGCTGGTAGCACCGGCACCGATAATAGTATGGATTTCATCAATGAAAAGGATGGCCTGTTGCTCCTGTTCGAGCGCATGCAGCACAGCTTTCAGGCGCTCCTCAAAATCACCGCGGTACTTGGTTCCGGCCAGCAATGCCCCCATGTCCAGAGCATAAATTGTAGCATGTTTAATGACATCAGGTGCTTTCTTTTCCTCAATCCTTAGCGCCAGCCCTTCGGCAATCGCTGTTTTTCCAACGCCGGCCTCACCGACCAGCAGCGGGTTGTTTTTGCGCCTTCGACAGAGAATCTGGGTACAACGTCCGAGTTCTTCGCTGCGGCCGACAAGTGGGTCGATTCTGCCTTCTCTGGCCCGCTGGCTCAGGTTAATACAAAAGCGATGCAGCGGTGTGGTATCTTCTTTCGGCTTGTCTGTTTCCAGTGCCGGCGTTTCAGTCGCAGAATCAGAATGATCACCTTCATTGCTAAGCGCTCCATGTGCCATAAAGCTGACAACATCAAGCCGGGTAACCCCCATGCGATTGAGGAAATGCACAGCGTGTGAATCTTTTTCGGAGAAAATAGCCACCAGCACATGTGCACCGGTGACTTCGCGCTTACCTGAAGCCTGGACGTGCATAACAGCGCGTTGAATGACACGTTGCAAGCCGATGCTGGCCGTTGTTTCACCTGTATCATCCGGAAGGATGGAGACATGTTCGTCGATAAATGTAGCCAGGTCATTGCGCAGCGTTTCAATATTGGCATGGCATCCGAGTAATACACCAAACGCATTGGGATTATCGAGCAGCCCGAGCAACAAATGCTCGACAGTCACAAATTCATTGCGGCGAAAATGCGCGTTACGAAATGTGTCGTTCAGAGTTTCTTCCAGCTCTTCACTCAAGATACCCATGTTTGCATCCTCGTTTCAAAATAGTTTGCCACAATTATGATTATACCTGTTAACGCAATGTTATCAATACGATTCACTCAAATGAAATCATGACACGATACATCAGTCGTCTGAATCGTGTTCAATAATACAGCGCAACGGATGACCACTGGTACGACTGGCTATGTCAACCTGATGAACCTTGGTTTCTGCAATATCGCGCGGGAAAACACCGCAGACAGCACTGCCTTCATGATGAATCTGTAACATTGTTTTATTGGCAACCGTTTCCGATTGATGAAAGAAACGCATCAGAACATCAACCACAAACTCCATCGGGGTAAAGTCATCATTTAACATAACCACACGATACAAAGGGGGGGGCTGCAGTTGAGGTTCTGCCGTTTCTGCCTCAGGTTTGCGGATAATCTCAGGCATCTCTATATCGTTCATGCGGAGATATTAGAGGCTGTTGGAGAGAACAGCAATGGGTGTTTGGCAGATGCAATCTGGCAGAAACAGCTGCATGGCTGGACTAAAAATATTTCTTGGAGTTAGAACTATGGCGGAACTGAAATGCATTTTGTGGGATGTCGATGGCACACTGGCCGATACCGAACGTGACGGGCACCGGGTTGCTTTTAATATGGCGTTTGAAGAAGCCGGGCTGGAACGCCGCTGGGATATCGAGACCTATGGCGAATTGCTGGCTGTGACCGGTGGTAAAGAACGCATTCGCTTTGATATTGATCGTGGCGATATGCCGGAGATGCCTTATGAAGATATTGCTGCCCTGCATGCGCGTAAAACAATTCATTACCAGGACCTGATTGCTGAAGGCCGGATCCCGCTCAGGCCCGGAGTGCGCCGTTTGCTGGAAGAGGCTTATGATGCAGATATTACGCTCGGGATTTCGACAACAACAACCCCGTCTGCACTGGATGCGCTGATTGAACACTCATTGGGTAAAGAGTGGTTTGACCGGTTTGCAGTGTTGGCGGCGGGGGACATTGTACCCGCCAAAAAACCGGCACCGGATATTTATCATTACGCCATGGAACAGCTGGGAATGGCTGCCGAGAATACACTGGCTCTGGAGGATTCTGCCAATGGCTGGAAATCTGCGCAGGCTGCCGGAGTGAAGTGTGTGGTGACGGTGAACGGATATACCCGCGAACATGATTTCAGTGGTGCCGATCTTGTTGTTACTGAACTGGGTGAGCCGGATACTGATGCAGTTGACGTGTTACAGAACCCTCACGATCTGGAATGTCATCATGTGGAATTGAAACATTTACAGGCGATTTTACATGGCTGAAATCCGGTTGTTTGACAGCCATTGTCATGTCAATTTCCCCCATTATTCGGAAGATCGTGATGCTATGTTTGAGCGCATGGCAGCCCAAGGTGTGGAAGGATGCACGGTGGTTGCCGTTGATCTGGATCATGTGCATGAATTAAGGGCACTGGCTGAAGCCAGAGACAATGTCTGGTTCAGTGCGGGGGTACACCCCAACCATGAGGTCGAGGTCGAACCGGATGTCGAGGTGTTGTGCAAGCTGGCGGATCATCCGCGCTGTGTTGCGATAGGGGAGACAGGCATGGACTTCTTCCGTGAGCATGTCTCGCCGGAGATTCAGGAGGCACGCTTTCGCACTCATATTCGCGCCGCTATTGCGGTAAATAAACCGGTGATTGTACATAACCGTGAGGCCGATTCTGCAAGCATGCGGATTTTATCCGATGAGGGCGTCACTGAATGCGGTGGTATTATGCACTGCTTTTCATCCGATTGGGAGACTGCCAGTCAGGCCATCGACCTCGGTATGTCAATTTCCTTTTCCGGTAATGTGACCTTCAAACGCAATAATGAATTGCGCGAGGTGGCCGCAAAAGTACCTGAAGATTTACTGATGCTTGAAACGGACTCTCCCTATTTGTCACCCATGCCATACCGGGGCAAGAGGAACGAACCTGCCTATGTGCGTTATGTGGCTGAATGTATTGCCGAAGCGCGTGGGATTTCACTTGCAGAACTTGCCTGCTTAACGACCGATAATACCCGGCGGAGATTTAATATCTGAGTGTGCTGATGTCAGCATCCTTTGCAGACAGGTTTGATAAGGGAGATGCTGATTAAAGGCATCCTGCCTGTAATCAGTCCGCAAATGCAAAAATGCGATTTTGTATTCGCTTACAAATCAATCACTTACGTGTTTGATTTGGCAGCCCGTCCGTGGGCTGCACGGAAGCACTGACACATCAGCGCTTGCTAAGGGATGGCTTCATGGATTTGGATATTGAACATAACTGGATAGCAGGGGTGAAAGCGGACAGCTGGGCTCCTGAAGGGGCCGGGGTCTGTATGTCATTTCCTGCGCCCTTGTTTTGCCCTGTCAGCCGAGGGGAACGGGATGTTGCGTTCATCATAGATTAACCATATGGCGTTACCGTTATCACAGGTATTTTTCCTCGGTGACAGCCGATGGTCTTTCATATGGGCTGCTACAGGAAGGAGTTTGGGCATGGATTACCTTTTAAAATTCATGGGCTTGATATTACTCTTAACGATATTTAACGCCTGTGCACCGGCAGTTCACACAGATTTTGACAGGAGCTTCAATTTCACCCTGTTGAAAAACTATGCATTGTTACCGGAAAACCGGTCCGGCACAGGCCTTGCCAGGCTTGGTGGCCCCTTGGTCAGCAAGCGCATCATACAGAGTCTGAACGACAGCCTGCAGGCAAAGGGTTATATCAACGCATCCAGCAGGCCGGACTTTTATGTAGCCTATCAACTGGGAACAAAAACAGAACACGGCAGAGAACCGGGTCCGGTTTACGGCTTTGGATCTTTTGGCGGCTATTACGGGCGGGGCCTTCATGGCAGTAATTTTTATGAAGAATATGAAAAGGCTGTTCTGATCATCAGATTGTACAGAGACCGGAACAAATCTGTATTATTGTGGAAAGGTATATCTGAAAAGAAATTACAGGATCGCAGTACCGGCGCAAGAGATATCGACAATATGATTCATCAGATGGTGACAGGAATATTGAATAAATTTCCACCTGAAAGTAAACAACGGATTCCCTGATAATAACCCCGTTCAGGGACCCGTAATTTAGAGACCCATTCTACACTAACTCTGATTTCCCACGGAGCACCTTCAACGTTGTCCTCAGGGGTTTTTGAATTATTTCTTGACATTCCCCCCCCCGCAATAATCATGCCAAGTCTGGGAGAGAGAGGGCTAAACATGAGACATACCAAGTGCATTATATTGTTATCATCATTACTGATGTCGGGTTCTGCGATAGCTGCGGATGTAATGCAGGCGGATGTATCTGCCAATGAGGTGATTCATGAGCAGCAGGTTCAGCAGCAGCTGACCCA
>JAUZQH010000073.1 GCA_030951065.1 Mariprofundus sp.
AGGATGGTATTCGCGAACCGATAGGTATGTCCGGTGTGCGGCTGGAAGCGAAAGTGCATGTGGTGACCGGTGCCGTGTCGTCAGCCCAGAATATTGTCAAATGCTGTAATCGCTGCGATCTCGATGTTACCGATATGGTGCTGGAGCAGGTTGCATCCAGTGAGGCAGTATTAATGCAGGATGAAAAGGATATCGGCGTGGTGCTGATTGATATCGGTGGTGGCACTACAGATATGGCGATATTCCTGAACGGTTCAATCCGTCATAAGCATGTAATCCAAATCGGTGGCGATCATCTGACCAATGATCTGGTGATTGGCTTGCGCACCTCGGCACGTGAAGCCGACCAGCTGAAAAAGAAATACGGTGCTTGCATGACCAGTCTGGTGCCACCTGAAGATCAGATTGAAATCCCCAGTGTTGGCGGGCGGGCGCCGCGCCCAATGCCCCGGCAGGTAATGGCACAGATTCTCGAACCCCGGGTCGAGGAGCTGTTTGAGATGATTAAGGATGAATTGCAACGCTCTGGTTATCAGGAGCTGGCTGCTGCCGGCATGGTGTTGACCGGAGGTTCTTCATTACTGGATGGTATGGTTGAGCTGGCCGAGGAGATATTCGACATGCCTGTACGTCTGGGTCGACCACAGGGTGTTGGCGGACTTGCCGATGTTGTATCCAGTCCTATGTATGCGACCGGTGTCGGCCTGATCCTGTATGGCCAGCGCTATCGGCAACGTTCACCACATATCAAGTCAACAGATCACAATATGTTTTCGCGCGTATGGAAGCGCATGCGAAGCTGGTTCGGGGATACAGGATAACAATCAACACAAGCAGGATAATCACTACACACAGGGCACACAACACACAAGCGAAACAAGGAGGATAACATGGCAACTTTATTTACATTTGAAGACACATCAGCACAGGCGGCTCGCATCAAGGTCATTGGCGTTGGCGGCGGCGGCGGTAATGCACTGAATAATATGATCAGTCAAAAATTACGCGGTGTTGAGTTCATTGTCGCCAATACCGATGCACAGGCAATTGAACGCAACCATGCCGATAGCAAATTGCAGCTGGGTGCAGATATTACACGCGGGCTCGGTGCCGGAGCTAACCCGCAGATTGGCCGGGAAGCGGCTGAGGCTGAAAAGGATCGGCTGAGTGAATTTATGCAGAACACCGATATGGTTTTCATTACTGCCGGGATGGGTGGCGGAACGGGTACGGGGGCAGCACCGGTGATTGCTGAAGTGGCAAGGGATATGGGTGTTTTGACGGTGGCTGTGGTCACCAAACCATTCGGTTTTGAAGGCAAGCGCCGTATGCGTCAGGCTGATGCAGGGATTGCCGAATTACGCAAATATGTCGACACGCTGATTACCATTCCGAACCAGAAGCTGATCGGTGCAGTAGGCAAGAACACCAGTATGCTGGAAGCTTTTCGCAAGGCAGATGATGTTTTACTGCAGGCTGTGCGTGGTATTGCTGAGCTGATTACGCATACCGGTTACATGAATGTGGATTTTGCTGATGTAAAAGCAGTGATGAGCGAAACTCGCGGTGTGGCCATGATGGGTTCAGGTTTCGCCTCCGGCGACAGCCGTGCCATTGAAGCAGCGGAGCGAGCTATTTCTTCACCACTGCTTGAAGATATTGATATTCACGGCGCGCAGGGGATTCTGGTCAACGTGACCGGTAATGAGGATATGACACTGGCCGAATATGATGAGGCTGTCTCGATTATCCATAACATGGCAGATGAGGATGCCAATATTATCTGTGGTATGGTTTACGATCAGGATGCTGATGACAGTATTCGGGTCACAGTTGTCGCTACCGGCCTTTCCGGAGAGGTAGCATTGAGTCTGGCCAGTGCTGACCGAGAGCCTGTTTCTACACCCCGTATGCCAACCTTGAAACCGGTTGTTGCTACAGACGCACCGAGCTTTCAGGCCACCAAACAACCTCCAATGCGCACAGGCCAGCAGCAAATGCAACCCCAGGCATTTGATCAACCCGGGTTTAACGATGATGAATATGCTGTACCAACCTTTCTACGCAGGCAGGCGGATTAAACAGCCTCTGAATCAGTCGGATGCACTGACTCAGAGCGATACGTCGGGGGGATTGCGCTGAATATTCTGAACTTCTCAGAGTATTCATTAATGGAAAGTGCGAAAGCATGGCGGCAAGTATTTGACATGTGCATGCTATTGAAAAGGTATGACGTTTTGTTTTTATGGTCTTTTGTGGCAGTCTTGCGCGCTGGTTACAGTGAGGTCGGGGTAAAAAATACGTTACAGGCTTGCAGGAATAACGAAGCAGGTAATGAGTTTGGAGCGTCGGCGGCCTTGAAACCGGAGCGCCAATCATTTGCTTTGCCAGCCATTGGAAGGAGGCATCATCATGATAGCACAGAGAACACTGGATCATTCGATTCGCTGTAGCGGCATAGGCTTGCATTCAGGTCGTAAAATCGAACTTATTCTGCATCCGGCGGAAGAAAACAGTGGAATCACATTTTACCGTTCTGATCTGGGTGTTGGGTTCCCGGCCAGGGCTGAGTATGTTACTGATACCCGTCTGTGTACGACCATTGGAAAGGGCAATGCGCAGATTTCGACTGTTGAACATTTGCTTTCAGCACTTGCAGGTCTCGGTGTCGATAATGCGAAAATTGAGGTTAGTGGTGCTGAGGTGCCAATCATGGATGGTTCTTCTGCGCCGTTCGTGTTTCTGATTCAATGTGCCGGTATTCGAGAGCAGTCTGTGGCTAAAAAGGTGTTGCGTATTCTTAAGCGTGTGGAAGTTGAGGAAGGTAATAAACGCTGTGCTCTGTACCCTGCGGCTGGATTCAGGATTTCCTATTTGCTGGATTATGATCATCCATTACTACGCCAGCGCAAGGTTTCGGTGGATTTTTCCCGGCAGGCATATACGCGTGAAATTTCACGCGCTCGCACATTCGGTTTTCTGCATGAAGTCGAAGCTTTGCAGAAAGCCGGGCTGGCATTGGGCGGGTCGCTGGAAAATGCCATTGTGCTCGATTCCCACCGTGTCGTGAATGAAGGTGGCCTACGCTATGAGGATGAGTGCGTACGCCATAAAATCCTTGATACGCTGGGCGACTTGTCTCTTTCAGGATATCCGATTGTCGGTGCGTTTGAAGGCGAGCTTACCGGCCATGATATGAATCACCAGCTTGTAACTGCGCTACTGGCTGATCCGACCAGCTACCGTATTGAAGAGTTGCAAGCTGAAGAAGCTGCGGTTTCAGAAGGTGTTGGCCAACCGCAGGCAGTATAAACGCCGCGTTTTATTTGTATCTTGTCTGTTAATATGAAATAAACAGGCCAGCAAATCGCTGGTCTGTTTTTTTGTTGAATCAGTGCAACAGAGCTGATTGAAAGTTGATGACCGAAGCTATCCGTAAAGGCAGAATAACTTGTTATGATAGCTGAAGAAGATGCATTGCCGGGTACCGGGCGCAACGTGACCAGATCCCGACTGCGTATTGTCACAATTGTTGCTGCTGTTTTGCTCACAGTGACGGTGTTGATGCTTTCACTGCTTCCCTATGCTATTGAACAAGGTGGGGTTGTATGGTTGAAACAACATGGAGTCAAAGATGCCCGGATTGACAATGTCGATCTGAATCTGTTTAGCGGCGAAGTGTTTCTGGAAGGTTTGAAGTCAGGTAGCGGGCTGAATATCCAACGATTAAAATTCGTTTTCGACTGGCTGCCATTGTTGCATCATGTTATCCATATTCGTTTTCTTGAACTGAGCGAATCCAATCTGAAATTATTGAAAGATAATGGGCAGTGGCGTATCGAAGGGATTCTGCCTGGGTCGGGAGAGTTGCCCGACTCAGAAGTGGGGCGAATCGGTGCGGACGAGCAGTCAGTCGCTAATCAAGCCAGCGATCGCTGGCTGTTCGTGGTTGATGATTTTGCTTTGGATGCTGTGGATTTCACTGTGAAGAGTAGCTTGTTCGAATTATCATTACCGGTAAAATCATTGCGTTTCTCGCTCTCCGGGCTGAAACGGCAGGAACAAATAGCCGTTAGCCGTTTTGTATTTGGTAATACGGTGTTTTCAGGTTTTGGCTATAGTATTCATGCTGCAGGTGCGAAGGTGTCCGGTGAATTCACCTTCTCTGAATGGGCGGACGATGTCGTGGCATCAATCAAGAGTGACAAGATGTCGATTGGTTTGCAGGGCCTCTCAATCAATGGCAATAAAGACAAGTTGTTTGTTACTGCTGGAAACGTGTCGTTGGATGGTATTGCAATCCGTGGGCGTGACCGCATAAGTGTTGAGTCGGTGAATCTGGATAAACTTCATGTCAGGAATGCG
>JAUZQH010000074.1 GCA_030951065.1 Mariprofundus sp.
TTAATCAGCATCTCCTTAGGGAGATGCTGATTAAAGGCATCCTGCCTGTAATCAGTCCGCAAATGCAAAAATGCGATTTTGTATTTGCATACAAATCAATCACTTGCGTGTTTGATTTGGCAGCCCGTCCGTGGGCTGCACGGAAGCACTGACACATCAGCGCTTCCTTAGGGAGATGCTGATTAATTCCATCTGATATGCGATAATATAGCATCACATGTTAGGGGGGTAGCTTGATGCAAGGAAGCTTTTCAGAATTGGAATATGAGTCGAAGAAGCGGAAGACTCGTCGTGAACTATTTCTGGAAGAGATGGAGTCGGTGATGCCCTGGTCGTTGCTGATGGAGGTCATTCGACCATGCTATCCACGTACTGGTGGTGTAGGTCGTCAGCCCAAGGGATTGAACAGCATGTTGCGCATCCATTGTATGCAGCACTGGTTCAATTATTCAGACCGTCAGATGGAAGATGCGTTGTATGAGATTGAAAGCATTCGCCGCTTTGCAGGTTATTCGCGTGTCACTGATGCCCTTCCCGATGAAAGCACTATTCTGAAGTTCCGGCATTTACTGGAGAAGCATCATTTGACAGCGGAAATTCTGAATGTGATTAACAATCACCTTGAGCAGTGCGGCATACAGGTATCCAAGGGCAGCATGGTCGATGCCACGATTATCCATGCCCCGAGTTCAACGAAGAATAGCAGTGGTACACGTGATCCTGAGATGCACCAGACCAGAAAAGGCAAGCAATGGTATTTTGGCATGAAGGTTCATGTTGGAGCTGATGTAAATTCCGGAGCAGTGCATAGCGTGACAGTGACCCCGGCTAACAAAGCCGATATTGACGAGCTACCCAAACTGTTACGAGCTGAGGACGAAGTGGTATTTGCAGATGCGGGTTACACCAGTGATGCATATAAAAGAGGAGCCCGTCACCTTGGCATACGCTGGTGCGTGAATGATAAACGAAAATCGAAGAAGAACCTTTCCAGTAGCCAACGACGACGTAATCGAAAACAGTCATCGGTACGATCGCGGGTTGAGCATATTTTTCGGGTAGTCAAACGGCAGTTCGGGTTTGAAAAGACCCGTTACAGGGGGCTGGCCAAGAATGCTTCGCAGGTGAACATGCTTATGGCCCTGGCAAACATCTACATGCTCAGAAAGAGGCTGGCTGCTTGAGGGATAAATCCGCCCAAAAAATGCCAATATGGCTATATGTGAAGCCCGATCATATCATCAGATGACTCAAATGAAGGGTTTCTGACTTACAACCGAGAATGAACGCTCAATTTCTGCATGAGGGCGAATTGATCAGCGCTTTCTTAAGGCAGTGCTGCTGTGTCAGTCTTCCGTGCAGGCCATCGACGGACTGATTTTTGCCAGGATGGCAATAAATCAGCATCTCCCTAAGTACAAACCAGCCGCCCTGATCAGGCATCCGGACTGAAACGGATGCAGCCTCAGGTATGATGTATTATTGTAGATGTGCGCCCACCTTTGCAACGGACCAGCATCAAAGACCATTTACTTTAACCCGGCTTAACCCCATCGACCATCTATGCGCGGGCGTATTAAAATATGTGTATAGAGATACAAAAACAAAGCAAATACTGCCATCCAGAGCCCTTGTGATATGCCGACCCATAGATGGTAGTGCTCGTTTGAAATCAGAGGAAAAATCACACGCACTACCGCACTGGCACACAGCAAAAGGAACATCAACCCTACGCCGGCTGGAGGCTGATTGATGTCTCGTCCGGTATGGCCCAGTGAGATGCGCGACATCATACCCAGCGTCATCATGCCTATACCACCGACTGTAAAGGCGTGAACCGCCAGCGAAGGTGAAATACCAGCCATAAATGCAGCAAACTTCAATGCGAAGCCAAGGATGACCCAGGCATAAGCCAGGTACAGTATCCATAACAACGGTTTGCTCCAGATACCATGCGTGTACCAACCCCACAACCGGATACTGTGCAACAAACACAGGATAGCAGCCAACCATGCCGTCAGAGCCGGTTGGGAAAAGAAAATGTCTGCAATTGCAAACACCAGAAACAACAGAAAGCAGGCAATGTCTACCCACCTGCGATTGTTCAGACTCACTGCGTATCCTACGCCCCGTTCAATAAACATCGGCATCACCCGACGAGACAACACCAGAATCAGGGACAGAATCATATACAGGCCGATAAACAAACCGATGCGTTGTCCATCGTGAAACAAACCGAACAAACCCAGCGCATAGATCACATTGCCGATCAGGAAAAAATAAAGCTTGGATATTACACCCATATTCTTCCACAGCCTGGCCCGGACTACCGGCACAGTCAGAGCCACAGATAAATAGATAATAAACAGATTATCCAGCAATACTGAAGCGATCAGAGCCTGTGATCCTGGCATCAACGCAAGAATTCGGGCCAGTATCCACAGCAGTATCAATATCTGCAGTGGCAAACCATGCAAGGTTTGCATATTGGTCCAGTTTCTGACGGCGGTGAGCAGGAAGCCTGCAATGACTGCCAACGCATAACCATAAATCATTTCATGGGCATGCCAGTCTATGGGCAGAACAGTGACCGGCAGCAGTCGGGTGTTAAATACTAGCTCGGTCATCCAGATAGCCATACTGATAATAGCCAGCAATGCAGCAACGAGAAAAAATGGCCGAAAGCCCAGCCTGAATAACACCCATTCTCCGTCTTCCGGTTTATGCACTCCAACATTCATCTCTATAATTCCTTTATGCTCTACAGAGTCTTTCTCTATTTTCCGAAACAGTTCATCCCAGAGATTCCACGCCGGTTAAAATCCGGATAATAGCTACTGCCCAATAAAAATATACTTAAAATACATCTTGGGCTCCATACTTCCAGTTGATCTCAAAAATATATTTACAATATTTTTTTAACAACTAGTATTGTGAACGTATTTTAATAAATCCCAGGAGGTGGAGACAGTGGTCGGAAATGCCCCGGAAAATCCCAACTACAATATGGCAATCGTCAAAGCATTTGCAGTTTGTGCAGTGGTTTATCTTGTTGTCGGTGCGTTGGTGGGCGATATTATTGCATGGCAATTATCGTTCCCCTCGCTTAATCTGAATGAATACCTGAGCTTCGGTCGTTTGCGCCCCTTGCATACCAATGCGGTGATTTTCGCATTTGGTGGTTGCACGTTGATGGCAACAGCATTTTACGTGGTGCAGCGCACCTGTGCGGTACCGTTATGGAGCGATAAACTGGCATGGTTTACCTTCTGGGGCTGGAATCTGATTATTGTCTGTGCAGTGATTTCCTTCCCGATGGGCTGGACCCAGGGCAAGGAATATGCCGAACTGGAATGGCCGGTTGATATTCTGATCGCAGTGGTCTGGCTCTCTTATATGTTTAATTTCGTGATGACCATCGCCAACAGAAAAACCTCGCACATCTATGTGGCCAACTGGTTTTTCCTCGGCATGATGATCATGATCACCTATCTGCATGTGGTCAATTCTCTGGCCATACCTGTCACCATGACCCACTCCTACTCGTTATTCTCCGGCGTACATGACGCCATGATTCAATGGTGGTGGGGTCATAACGCGGTGGGCTTCTTCCTGACCGCAGGCTTCCTCGGCATTATGTATTACTTCATCCCCAAACAGGCTGATTTACCGATTTACTCGTATCGCTTATCGGTGCTGCATTTCTGGGCTCTGATGTTCGGTTATGTATGGCTCGGCGCGCATCATTTGCAATACACCGCCCTGCCTGACTGGGCCGGTTCGCTTGGTGCGGCTGTGTCGATTGCCATGATTATTCCATCCTGGGGTGGTGCCATTAACGGTTTGATGACGCTGTCCGGCGCATGGAACAAGCTGCGTGATGATTACGTTCTGCGTTTCATGGTTGTATCGCTGGCCTTCTATGCCATGTCGACCTTCGAAGGGCCTGTCATGGCGCTCAAGACAGTGAATGCGCTGTCTCACTACACCGACTGGACGATCGGGCATGTGCATTCCGGCGCACTCGGCTGGGTGGCAATGGTATCGATCGGAGCCATCTATCATCTGGTGCCGCGATTATGGAAAACAGATATCCATTCCGTACCGCTGGTCAACAGCCACTTCTGGATTCATACCATCGGGACGGTAATTTATATCTGTGCGATGTGGGTGTCCGGTATTATGCAAGGCCTGATGTGGCGCGCCACGGATGACTACGGCAATCTGGTATATACCTTTGCTGAAACCGTTGTGGCCATGCATCCTTATTATGTATTGCGTGCAACAGGCGGCGTGCTGGTGCTGCTGGGTGCGCTGATCATGTTGTATAACATTGTGATGACCATAAAGGGTAGCAGCAGTCAACCAACGACAGCTGCGGCACGGGCATAGGGGGCGCATATGTCATTCCAGGAAAAACTCGAAAAGAATATCTGGGGTTTGATTTTCATGGTTGCCGTTGTGGTATCTATCGGTGGCATCGTGGAAATCGTGCCGCTGTTTTACCTTGATAATACCATTGAAAAGCTGACCAAGGAGGAAGACAGCATTCGTCCTTATACTGCCCTTGAGCAGGAAGGCCGGGATATTTATGTCCGTGAAGGCTGTTATTTATGCCACTCGCAGATGATCCGCCCGTTCCGAGATGAAAAGGAACGTTATGGTCATTACTCGCTGGCGGCTGAATCAAAATATGATCACCCGTTCCAGTGGGGCTCCAAACGTACCGGACCTGATCTGGCTCGCGTTGGCAAAAAATATTCCAACGAATGGCACAGACAACATCTGCGGGCACCGCGCTCGCTGGTACCTGAGTCGGTGATGCCGAACTATGCATTTCTTGAAGATCACACCATTGATGATTCGCTGACCGAGAGGAAGCTGCGAGCGCTGGCCATGGTCGGCGTACCCTATACCGAAGCTGATTTCGCCGGTGCTGCGGCGGCGGTGCGCGGAAAAACAGAAATGGATGCTATCATCGCCTATCTCCAGGTGCTGGGTACGATGGTGAAATTCGAACCCGGGAAGGATTATCGTGAATAGTATCTACGAATTTTTCTCAACCGACTGGGAGGCCATGACACATGCCGACTGGGCAGGCCTGATTATCGTACTCGTGCTCACTGTGCTGATGATTGGTCTCTATGTCTGGGTGTTCAAACCGGCCAATCGCGATCACTTCGAGCAATACCGTGATTTTGTAAATGATGATTCTATAGATAAAAACAGTGAGGATATGAAGAGGGAGGTTGGACATGGCCAAACAAAATAAGCCGCAACATGCCCCGGATACGGGCCACGAGTGG
>JAUZQH010000075.1 GCA_030951065.1 Mariprofundus sp.
CCCCGAATTCGGTTTCGGGCTGGCGCTCTGCCTTTGCCTGGTTTTTCGATCTGTAGACCTGATCGATCAACTGGCTGTGGATAAATTTTCGTTCCTCAAACTCGGCTTTCCCGCTCATCCGGAACAGACACTGGCCAGTCACCTGGTACTGATTGTCATGTGCACCATCCTGCTATGCTGGAGCCTGCACGTGTTTCACGGTACAGACTGGCAGACACTGCTGATTGCAACACTGATTACAGCCATGACCGCTTCCGCCACCCGGGCGCTCGTACCCGGCCAGTGGAATGCGCCGGCCGCCATGCTGAGCATGGGTTTTGTGATGTGGTTATTATAGAGAATTCACAGGAGTGGCGAAGGAAACCCCGCCAGCAAACCAAAGGGCTCAGACCCTAATACGGTTCATTGTTTTGCAAATCTTCGGGGATAAAACCGGGGATGCGTTTAACAACCGTATTGATGCTTCCATCCGGCAACAGTTCCAGCCAGCGATAACCCGGCGATAACCCGTCCAGACAGAATTCATCCTGCAAAGGCATGAACTGTATACAGGTCGAAGGTGTCCCGAGTATGCGGACATTCCCGTGCATCACATCCAGAGATTGATGGATATGTCCGCATATCATTGCACGCACCTGTGGAAAACGGTCGATGACTGACCACAGCCTGTCCTGATTATTCAAACCGATGTTATCCAGCCAGCGACTGCCGATATCAACAGGATGGTGATGTATTGCAATCAGCGCATGAACGTGATCCTTTGCAGCAAGCAGCTGCTCGAGTCGATCCAGCTCCGCATCGGCAAGCAGACCACCAACACTGCCCCGTTCATGTGAATTCAGCGCAATCACCTTCCAGCCGGACAAAACAAGACAATCCGAATAACTGAAAACTTCCTTCAGGGCCGGAATCAGGCTGTTACGCAATGCCGATAAACTGGCATGATTGCCCGGCGTCACCATAAACGGCGCCGACCAGTGGCCCAGCATGGCGGCCAGCCGTTTGTAGGTGGACGGCAATTCATCCTGGGCCAGATCACCGCCGAGAATAATCACATCGGGATCTGCGCAATGATGGCGTGCATGCGCCAGCACTGCAGCCAGACTGTCATTGGAACAAATCCCCTTGATCATCTGCCCGGGCTCGGTATAGATGTGAAAGTCCGTCATATGCAACAAACGAACAGGTTTTGAATCCTGCGCCCCTTCGCTCTTGCCCAGCATCCGGAACAGTTTTTCGGCAACCGGTGACAATGATGTGGCATGAGCCCGAAAAACAGCCGGATCCACATCAAGCTGTCGTATCACTTTTACATACAGCTCTTTGGTCAGAATATTTCCCGCTGCGTCCAGCAGCATGATCCTGAGATCACTGAAGTCACTGCATGGCTGATCAGCCGTGATTTCCATATCACGCCGCCCGAGTTTAAGAATACGGCCACCAAAACCATCCGCCTGGTGCTTGCCGGTCAGCGGTATAATCCGCACATGAACAGGTGTCTCCAGTTGTATCAGTTCGGTCGACTCAGGCTCGGGCAATTGCAACGGCTCATCACCGGATATACCGCCGATATCGTAAATGGTGATAGCCTTGCTCAACCCTTTGGGCATCACGCTCATCTGCCCGTCAATTCTGAGCAGGCCACGGCACTCTTCTTTCGTGCTTTCGGACACCAGAATCTGGCCACCGATGGTATAGGACTCGATCCTTGATGCGGTATTGACCACCCGGCCGACCACACCGTATTTGGTTCGTTTGCTGGAACCGATGTTGCCGACAATCACCTCGCCGGTATTGATGCCGATACCCATCTCGACAGCAGGGAAACCTGCCTGCCTGTAGCGGCGGTTCACCTCCTGCATGGCCAGTTGCATATCGATCGCGCATCTGACCGCACGCAATGCATCATCCTCACGCAGGATCGGCGCTCCGAAGATAGCCAGAATGGCATCACCGATAAACTCATCAATCGTGCCCTGATGTTGCTGAATCACTTCAGTCATCTGGCCGAGGAAAATATTGATCATGTTCACCACGGTTTCGGCCGGCAACCGTTCTCCTATGGATGTAAAACCGCGCAAATCTGCCATCATGACAGTCAGGTGGCGCTTTTCACCGCCCAGTTTCAGACCCTCGGGCGAATCAATCAGGTTATCGACAATTTCATCCGACAGATAACGCCCGAATGTCTCCCGAATAAAACGATAGGCTGAACGCAATTGAAGGTGGGTTTTAACTCTGGCCAGCACAACTGCCGGTGTCACCGGCTTGTTAATATAGTCCACGCCACCGGCTTCGAATCCCTGCACCTCATCGCGAACTTCATTCATGGCTGTGACAAAGATGACCGGTATACCTTCGGTACGCGGCTCTGCTTTCAACCTGCGACAGACTTCGAAGCCATCCATGCCCGGCATCATGACATCCAGCAGCACCAGATCGGGTGGCTGATCCGAAAAACAGAGTTTCAAGGCCTGCTCGCCGTTAATAGCCACCAGCACCTTATAGCGGGGTTTCAGCAATCCCCTGAGTACATCGATATTCTCGGGTGTATCATCCACGACCAGAATCGTCGCCCTGTCCCGGCGCTCTTCTTTGTCCATCTTCATAGTCTGCATCATCCGATTTTATTCAGAATATGCAATATGTCTGCGATCTTCCATACGAAATGCCTTTCCTGCATAACGAAAAAACCGGGGATGCAATAAATCAGTATCCCCCTAGAGTTCAGGCACCATGAATACCTCAGCCCTGATTCAACTGGCGCTGGCCGAAGATGCTGTATTTAACGATCTGACTGCCATCGCGACCATTCCTGCCGATCTGCAGGGTTCCGCCTGTATCACAGCCAAAGACACCGGCGTGGTTTCCGGCATCCCGGTTGCGAATGCCGTTTTTGCTGCCGTGGATAAGCGCATCCGCTGCAACTGGCAAAGCGCTGATGCGGACAGGGTTGAAGCCGGCCATATCATTGGCGAATTAAGCGGCCCCGTGCGTTCACTGCTGGCAGCCGAACGCACCGCACTGAATTTCCTGCAACATCTGTCCGGAATTGCCACAGCCACCCGTGCCTTCTCGGATGCGCTGCAGGGAACGGATTGCCAGATCGCGGATACGCGCAAAACCACACCGGGATTCCGGCAGCTGGAAAAACAGGCTGTCATGCATGGTGGTGGCACCAATCATCGCATGGATCTGCAAAGCGGCATGCTGATCAAGGAAAACCATATCGAGGCATGCGGCTCGATCACGGCCGCGGTCAACGCCTGTCACCGGAGCATCCACAGCACGTGGATCGAAGTGGAATGCGAGACGCTGGATGAAGTCGCCGAGGCGGTTGCAGTTCGTCCGGATATTATCCTGCTCGACAATATGGCTCCGGCCACGGTCAGAAAGGCACGGGATGTCGTTCCCGCCTCGATTCTGCTCGAGGCCAGCGGAAATATTACGCTGGACAATGCCCGCACCTATGCTGAAACCGGGGTCAATCGCATTGCCATCGGTGCCATTACCCACTCTGCACCGGCACTCGACCTGTCCATGCGAATTGTTCAGACCAACGGCCGGACCTCCGGATGCCGTCCTTGAACAGGGCTCGCGAACATATTCTGACCCGGTTGGGAATGAGCCGGACACCTGTTTCCGGCGATGATCTGGCGACCGAACTGGGGCTGTCACGTGCCGGCATCTGGAAACATATCCAGATGCTGAAAAAAACCGGTAT
>JAUZQH010000076.1 GCA_030951065.1 Mariprofundus sp.
CAACAGGTAAGCCGGGTGATAGGTTACCCGGACAGGTATCCCGTGATAATCATGCCAGCGACCCCGCAATGAACCCAGGGTGGCATCGGTTTCCAACACCGTCTGCGCTGCTACTCTGCCCAGCAGGCAAATTATCTTAGGCTGTAACATATTCAATTGCTGTTCAAACCAGAGATTACAGGACTGCACTTCGTCCGGCTTCGGATCACGGTTATTGGGCGGACGACATTTAATAGTGTTCATGATATAAATTTCTTCGCGACCCAGCCCTATGGCACGCAACATACGATCCAGCAGTTGGCCTGCCCGACCGACAAAAGGTTCCCCCTTGATATCCTCGTCACGCCCCGGGGCTTCACCAATGAAAACCAGATCGGCATCAGGATTACCCACACCGAATACAACTGTTTTGCGTGTGTTTGCCAGTGTGCAGAGGCGGCATGTGGATGCCTCCTGCGATAATTCGTCCAGCGTTTTCAATGACAGGGGAGCTGCGTCGACACCGGTGGTTTCAGTTTCCCGGACAGGTTCTTGGTTCAGCATTTCGGCTGATTTTTCCGTGCCCGAAACAAAAAGGGAAACCGGCGTTTGCACGCCGATTTCCCTTAAATATACTTCGAGAAAGCCTGCGCTTTCTGGCAACGATTAGCCCAGCAACGCGTCAACGTTGGTTTCAGAGCCGAGATACACGGGCACACGCTGATGTAAAGCTTCAGGCTCGATATCCAGCACTTTGATACCGCTACTCAGGGCCTTTCCTCCAGCCTGTTCCATAATAAATCCCATCGGAATAGCTTCGTATAACAAACGCAGTTTACCCGTCGTGTTTTTGTCATCCGCCGGATACAGAAAAACACCACCCTTCAAAATAGTGCGATGCATATCAGCAACCATGGCACCGACATAACGCATACCGAGCCCGGTTTCAGCTTTCATCCGATCAAGCTTGCCGCCCATACCATCTGCCCATTTATCCTTGTTGGACTCATTCACGGAATAGTAACCGCCGGTTTCAGGAATTCGCATCTCCGGGTGACTCAATTCAAATCGGGCATTCGCAGGGTTAAACGTATAACCGTTCACACCGGCACCAACAGAACACACCAACATCAATGACGGCCCATAGAGCACATAACCGGCAGCAATGACTTCGCGGCCTGATTGCAGGGTATCAGATACGTGGGGACGCTCCGAATTGGCCGTTTTACGTTTAACAATCGAGAAAATGGTGCCAACCGGACCATCAACATCAAGATTGGATGAACCATCGAGCGGATCAACAAGAACCAGATAATCAGCATGTGAATATTCATCAATTACCAGCAATTCTTCCTGCTCTTCGGAACCAACTGCACAAATAAAGCCGGTTGAACGCATTTCTTCCAGAAAGATTTCATCGGATAGCACATCCAGCATTTGCTGCTGTTCGCCCTGTACGTTTTCACTACCGGCACCACCCAATGCGCCGCGAAAAACCGCACCACGCAGCACTGCAGCGATCTCAATGGCTGCACGGCCGACCCCCTGGATAACCGGCATCATGGCAGCCCCGTTTTCGCCCTGTCTGGCAATATTATTCAATGTATCTGGCATATCCCTCTCCCCGTATCCGTATGTATGGAAAAACAAAAGCGTCGGCATGCTAGCAATATTAAATCAGATATACAAAAAACACTTATACGTTTGATCGTACAAGCAAAGGAACCAGTCATTTTTCCTTCATACTCTGGATCGGTACGGGTCTACTTATTCAAAAAACCCTTAACATGGAGACTGCCGTTACTATAACACGGGCAGCTTGAGGAAAAAGCTCCATGCCGATCATGATACGTGGTTATGGGGAGTTTCTGCCATCCAACTGCAGCAATGCATCCAGCAATCCCTGATGAATGCCATCAAAATCGCCGTTGGAAAGAATCAGCACCTCATCGCCTGCCCTTCCATGCTGACAAATATAGGTAATAATGGCGCTGGTATCTGCCAGTAAATGCGCATTTCTGCCAATATCCTTACTGTTAATAGCCGCACAAACTGCACCGACATCAAGCATCTGCCCGGGTTGCAAATTACGACAGGAGGGTGGTGAAAACACGATCTCGTCAGCACTATCAAAACAGCCGGGTAGTTGCTCCTGGTGAATACGCGTACGCATTGTGTTGGAACGCGGTTCGACAATAACCCATAATTTACCCTCGCTACCATTCCTGCGCATGGCCGCTTTGGCGGCGGAAACCATACCCCTAATCGCGGTCGGATGATGGGCAAAGTCATCAAACACCTTGATACCGACCGCCTCTCCCACCAGCGTCATACGGCGGCGGATGCCGGAGAATGTTGTAAAAGCATGAGCAATGGAGTCTATATCCACAGCAAGCGCTGTAGCTGCGGCGGCCACGGCACAGGCATTCGCCACATTATGCACACCGATCATGCCCCATTCGACTTCAATGACCATTTCATTGTGCCTGTATAAACGAAATGCAGAGCCGTCTTCAGCCATCACCTCCCATTGCCATTCAGCCTGTCCATTCTCATGACGGGAAAAGGTAATGAGCGGTGTCCAGCACCCTCTGTTCAGTACATCGGAGATGTGTGGTTCATCAGCATTGGCAATAATCGTGCCACTGGCCGGCACCGTTCGAACCAGATGATGAAACTGGCTTTTTATTGCTTCCAGGTCAGGAAAAATATCGGCGTGATCATATTCCAGATTATTCAGAATCAGTGTGCGGGCATGGTAATGCAAGAACTTGCTGCGTTTATCGAAAAACGCGGTGTCATATTCGTCGCCTTCCAGCACAAACGCATGACCCGCACCCAGCCTGGCGCCACCGCCAAAATCTTCCGGAACCCCGCCAATCAGGAATCCGGGGGCAGCCCCTGCCAGCTCCAGCACATGCGCCAGCAACGATGACGTGGTGGTCTTGCCATGCGTGCCAGCTACCACGACAGCATGACGATTCGGCAAAATATGATCACCGACGAACTGCGGCCCGGAACAGTAAGTCAGCCCCCGATCCAGTATTGCTTCAACCTCAACATTGCCGCGGGACATTGCATTGCCAATAATGCAAAGGTCGGGAGATGATTCCAGATTAGCCACATCAAAGGGCGCGATAGCTATACCAAGATCAGTCAGATAATCAGACATCGGCGGATACACCCCGGTATCGGAACCGGTCACAACCCAGCCTTGAGATTTAGCCAACGCAGCAATCGCCGCCATGGCTGTACCACAGATGCCAAGAATATGTATATGTTTCCCCATGCCGTAGTGAACCACAAAGAAGCCCGGAGACAAAGTGATTCTTGAATCATTTTATACATGGCCCGGTCAGAGTTGGTGTATTCGACTGATTTTTTCACCTGTATGGACTATAATAGATCAGTAATTTGATCCTACTGGAGGCCAACCATGAAAAAAACATTGTTTCTCCTGATGATTGCGGCAATGGCGCTGCCAGGAACGGCCTCCGCTTTTGATCACAGCTATAAATTGTGGAACAGTGATCTGAAACAATTTAATGAAGACGGTTATATCCACTACGGCGCCTGGCAGCGAAACCATGCGCGACTGGATAGATATCTTCACGAAATGCAGGCAGTCACACACCGGGAGATCAACAGCTGGCCCCCCGCCCAGAAAGAAGCGTTCTGGATCAATGCTCACAATGCTTTAGTGGTGGCCCGCATCCTCGATGCCTATCCGAAGGTCTATGATCTGCATGACAAGCAATGGATGATTGCAGGGCAGCAAATAGAAATTGAAGACATTCGCGACAAGATTCTTCGTGGCACTGAATCGAGTGTTGCTGTGTTCTCGGCCGTGCTGGGACGTGATACCAGCATAGCACCCGACAAGGATCTGCGCATCCTGTTTGCTATCTGCGAAGGATCGAAAGCTTCTGCCCCGCTGGCTGCCACAGCCTACACTGCAAAGCACTTGTCCAAACAGCTTGAACAGCAGGTGAGACGCACATTGTCAGACCCGTCATTCCTGCGTGTCGAGCCACGGCTCAAAATATTTCATGTCGGTAACTTCTTCCGCACATACCAGCGTGACTTCAAACAATATAAGGGCAACGCCCTGCTGTTTGAACGCACAACCGGCAGTGACAGAGGCGTGCTGCGTTTCATTTTCAACTATCTCGACAAGCCAACACAGGATGCGGTACTCGCCAAACAGCAACGGCCATGGCGAGTGGACTACCGCAGATCGAAACACGACCTGAATGGCGGGGATTGAACCCTGCCCTCCATTCAGAAGCTTTCACCGTAATAGAAAACAGCCCTTTTTCTTTGTGTTCTGAATCAGTGCAGGTTGCCTTGAGACACACAGCAATGATTGCGGCATGATTGGCCCATGAGCCTGCATACACTTCCGCACCTGACTGTTGAATCCGGACAAAACCCTGACAGCGCCGTGATCTGGCTGCATGGACTTGGAGCTAACGGCCATGATTTCGAACCGATAGTTCCCCAACTCGGTCTGCCCGATGATCTGGCTGTTCGTTTCATTTTTCCGCATGCGCCACCTATCCCCGTCACACTCAATGGCGGGTATATCATGCCGGCCTGGTACGATATTAAACAGACAGATCTCGGCATTGAACATGATCACCAGGGCATTCTGAACTCAGCCAGAGACATCCAAATGCTGATCGAGCAACAAGAAATGCACGGCATCCCTCCCAGCCGCATAATTCTGGCCGGTTTTTCACAGGGTGCTGCTATGGCACTGCATGTCGGACTCAGGCAGACAGAGAAACTGGCCGGCATTATGGCACTTTCCGGTTATCTGCTGTTACCCGGGCAAACAGACCAGTTCACGACAACAGCAAAAACCACACCGCTGTTTATGGCGCACGGCATCCATGATCCGGTTGTACCATACGAACTGGGTGACAATTCGCGCCGAAAACTGAAAGCGCTCGGTTTTTCAGTCCAGTGGCACAGTTATCCAATGGA
>JAUZQH010000077.1 GCA_030951065.1 Mariprofundus sp.
ATTAAAGGCATCCTGCCTGTAATCAGTCCGCAAATGCAAAAATGCGATTTTGTATTTGCTTACAAATCAAGCACTTGCGTGTTTGATTTGGCAGCCCGTCCGTGGGCTGCACGGAAGCACTGACACATCAGCGCTTCCTTAGGCATATCTTCAATTCGCCTGATTCATCAATCAAACGCAACATTGATTCAAATCAAACTTCAGGGAGCAGATACCATGTTACTGAGTACCACCCCCACGATCGAAGGGAAACATATCACTGACTATAAAGGTGTTGTCGTTGGCGAAGCTATTCTCGGAACCAATATTTTCCGGGACATGTTTGCCGGCATCCGTGACATTGTTGGAGGCCGCTCCGGCGCCTATGAAAAGGAGCTGGCCAAGGCCCGTGAAATCGCTTTTACCGAGCTGCAGGCAAGGGCTTCCAAACTGGGAGCCAATGCCATCGTTGGCATTGATATCGATTACGAAGTGGTCGGCAAGGATGGCAGTATGATGATGGTCAGTGTGAGCGGCACTGCAGTCAATCTGGATTAAGGATTAACCCCCTACCCCCACAATATAGCAAAGGACAACATTCCGGTGATTCTCTGGGTGATTCTCTGAAAATCAGGCGACGATTGACTCCCTGATCTCAGCAGCCTTCGGTTCACCGCACAGTCTGGCAACCAGTCGCAGTGCAAACTTGATCGCAGTGCCCGGCCCGCGGCTGGTAACCAGGAAATCATCCTCCACGACAGCCTCGCTCACATATATAGATGATGGCTGCAAAGCTTCCATTTCCGGCTGACAGGACGGGTATGAGGTCACCCGTTTTCCTGCAGTCACCCCATAAGCTGCCAGGGCTGTTGGAGCCGCACAGATAGCGGCAATTGATTTGCGTTCAGAACACAGTTTTTCTACAACAACTTTTACATTGGCATCATCACGCAACAGATGTGCATTGGGTAAACCACCCGGCAATACCACCATATCCCAGTCCTGATCTTTGACATCGGCCAGGGCCGCATCCGATGTAATAGTAATGCCGGAACGGCCTGTCACAGCCTCGCCATCAAGGCTGGCCAAACAGACATCCACATCAGCACGCCGCAGCAAATCCACGACAGCTATCATTTCGATTTCTTCAACACCCGTTGCAAACGGAACCAGTACACTCGCCATCATTCATCCTCCATGTTCCATGTGACAGGAAACCGTGCCTTCGATGCCCAGCGAAAAGCTTCTCCCATCCTTTCGATCACAACAGCTTCCCTGTCGCTGATTTTACCCTCAAGCATATCAGCAGCCTGCTGTTTCAACAGCATTAAATCCATAGCCTGCCTCGGATACGTATCCAGACCTGCTTGTTGGTATGATACCCGCTGCAATGATTCTCCCTGCTGTTTCACAATGACTTTCTGACGGTCAGCATATAATTCCGGCTCCCCCTCCGCGCCCATAAAAATGAGCGACCGGGGCTGCCCCAGCAGGCTGTTGGCTACTGCCATATAATTGGCATAGGGTGTATGAAAGAATCCGTTCAACTGACCATCGCATTGTACAGGATTAAGCAGGCGTGCCACGGTATTGGCGAAAGAGCGAACGCCAAGACGTGCTCTGAGTGCGTAGATGCGAAACAGGTCAGGGCAGAAATCAGCCAGATCGGCATAAACCATGCATTCATTCGCCAGAATAGTCACCGCTTCAGATAGTGTGGAAGCCCGTTTCACACCGAGTTTTTCCAGAACCTGCCATGCCGTCACCCGGCCATCGATGTTTTCAATGCCGTGGATAAAGACCGGAATACCTGCCTCGCGTGCCCGAATAGCGGCAACCAGATAAGCATGGGCGGCACGGCATTTTCCGGCATAACAGGGCAAATCAACTGCACCGGAAGGTGCCAGAAACCGGTTGTAACCCGGGGTGTGATTTCTGGCTGCTTCAACAAATCCTGTCAGTTCCGCACTTGTTTCGCCTTTCATGCGCTGAGCAATCAAAAATGCGCCCAGTTGCAATTCATCTGTATCCGGTGCCAACAGTGCCGCAAACACCGATGCAGCTTCTTCCCGACCCAGATTTTCCGAACCGTGCTTACCGCGCGCCACGCGTTTGATCATTGCTGAAATATGCATGTCCGACTTGTACCACAACTGGCAATCAATAGGCTAGCACAATGAATTTTCTTGTGATCCAGCATCTGGATATTGAGCCGCCTGCCCTGCTTGCCGATATACTTGAAAAAGCAGGACACCAACTGACTACGATTCATCTGGATCATGGTAAGTTTATTCCTGCTGCTACTGATTTTGACGGTATTATTATTATGGGTGGCCCGCAATCGGCCAATGATGATACAGACTATATTCTGGCAGAACTGGCCTGGCTTAAAACAGCTCTGGCAACAGGCATCCCCGTACTTGGCATCTGTCTTGGCGCGCAACTGATGGCCAAAGCCGCCGGAGCACAGATATTCCCCTCGCCTGTCCGGGAACTGGGCTGGTTTCCGATTTATCACACTGAGGAAACATCAAGTGATCCGTTGTTCAGGCATATGCCCGATACTCTGACTGTATTTCAGTGGCATGGAGAAACATTTTCGCTAACCGATACAATGACATCCATAGCGACTCATCCGGAGGTGCCCGCTCAGGCATTCCGATTGGGTAAAGGACAATATGGCCTGCAGTTTCATATCGAGGTTAATCAATCCATGATTGAGACCTGGATCAGTTATGGTGAAAATGAACGCAATCATCTCGGCATGGAAGGTATCCGGCTGTTGCACAGAGATACAACGCTACACCTTGAGCCCATGCAACAATTCTGCCAACAAATGGTGGATGCATGGTTAATAACCGTCCATGAGGCGGAATGAACAGGCAATGAATCAGCACTTGTTCATCCAACCTTGCCGGAATTATAGTTATTGTAAATTACTCAAATTATTTCTGGCAACTGTATAACCCGGATCGATTCTCAGCGCTTCATTAAACTCGGATCTGGCACGATCCCTGTCATGGCGGTTGTTTCGATTATAATATGCCACCCCCAGATCATTGTGCGCCCGTGCCTGATACGGACATAACTTCACTGCCTTCTCCAGATAATAAATTCGATCATCATTATCGACTGCTCTGGTTGCGCGATCGACATAGCGATCCGCCCTGGCACAGTCACCACTGTTTTGCCCTGAAGCATTCACAGCAGATCCCTGTCGGGAAGTTTGTGCCGGCGGCTGGGAAGCCTGGGTTTGGGCGGCACGCTGCTCACTCTTTTCCATCTGATTACCAATCACGTAACCACCGATAGCGCCAATGATAGCACCTTTACCGGAGCCTCCGGTTCGATCCACGGCATGACCGATGCCCGCACCGACACCCGCACCAATCAATGCTCCCATCAAACCTTTATCGCCGGCTAAAGTGGAGGTGCTGAATGCCAGCATAGCCAATACAGATACCAATACTTTCATCAACATATCCTGTTTCCTCCTTTTAGCCCTTTCTGTTTACTAGTATAGTCGACCCGGAAGAAAATTACACCTGCACTCCTGTTTCTACGAAGCCTGCTATCTTTCACAGTTTAATGAACCATTATGAATAAATGATGAAAACAGCATTTTTTGAATGTTGAAACGGGGTAAAAAGAAAAGGCCCT
>JAUZQH010000078.1 GCA_030951065.1 Mariprofundus sp.
GCTGGTCAACGATTTTGACATGAAAAAACGCATGATCCTCTCCGGCTCAGCCTGGGGCCGCATGCCGCGCCACCGCGTTGCCGAAGAACTTGCTGATGGGCGCCTGCTGGAGCTTTCCGGCAAGGCACTGGACCCGTTACAGATAGACATGTTCCTCTTCCGCCGCGCGGGTGAACCCATGGGCCCCATCGGTGAACGTCTGTGGCAGTTGCTGCATCGGTGTCAGTATTGACATGAAACAAGCAACGCACCTGCATCTTTTTCCACGCTGTGGTCATGTTCAAGTGTTATAATATTTATTGGGTTTTTCTACAGCCAGAACGACCGAGTTAAGCGGAACTCCGCCTTGAGTCAAAAAGTAGATGATACATATCATCTGCTTCTTGGCGAGACGAAGGGGGCGCTGTCGCGTAGCGATTCCGCTTGAACGACTGGTTCTCGCGCGAAGCGGGAGGGCCTGGCGGTCAATGTAGCTGAACTCGGTCATTCTCCCGCGTAGCGGGAGAACCTGGTAATACGTGTACTTGATTGTCCATATATTACCCTCCTGTATGCGGCATAGAATTCCTTGAGATTGGATATTAAGGGCAAATCAAGGATTGCATCGGCAACAAATCTTGAAACACATTCAAAGCGAAAATGTGCCAAAATGCAATGACAACCTGTTTATTATTGCCTCACAGCGTGCAGAGGCAACCGCGACGTACTAACTATCGAAGGGCATCGGTTTGCCATCGGCCAGTGCCAGCCAGCCTTTGGCGATGCGGTAGATCACCCAGACCGCAACCCCGATCAGGATGAAATATCCGATTCCCAGAAAGAACAGGACAGCACCAAAACAAGCCCACAGCAGGGCGAACCAGAATGTGCGAATCTGCCAGCGGAAATGCGATGCCACCCATGTGTCCGCCACATCATCTTTTTTCACATAATTGATAATAATGGCGGCAATAAATGTCACCGTCAGCAGAAACGAGACTGCCTGCAGGGCATAGACCAGTGTGGCAATTTTCTTCGCAGCCACGATTTTCTGTTGATCCTGCCCCTTATCCATATCTTCATGCACCGGTTCATTCATCGTTGTCTCCCCCTGACTGTGCCACATCGAGCACCAGTTTTCCGCACATGCCCCCTGCTTCAATTCTCCGGTGTGCCTCTGCTGCCTGTTCCAGCGGCAGAATATCGGAAACACAGATCGACAGTTTCTGTTGATCAAAAAACTGGGCGCACTGCTCGAGAATATCACCGTGGTGTTCGGCTGCTTCTGTAATCCCCATCACCATCGGCGTCAGCATCAGTTCCTGGGATACCCGGATATTGCGCAAGCGAATGGTTTTCCAGTCGGTATCTTCAGGCACTTGCAGGATTGTAACGATATCGCCGTATACGCGTGTTGCGCCCACCAGTTGATGGAAAGCAACGCCACCGACAGTATCAAAAGCCACATCCACACCCATGCCATCCGTCCACTTCAGCAATGCCTCCGTGACATCCTGCTCACGGTAGTTGATGGTCAGATCTGCTCCCAGCGTCGTCGCCACTGCGGCTTTTTCATCCGAACTGACTGATGTGGCAACTTCACAACCGGCCAGTTTGGCCAATTGAATCGCAACATGACCAACACCGCCGGCACCGGCATGAATGAATACCTTCTGACCGTTCTGGATACGAGCCCGATCAAACAACGCCTCCCATGCTGTAATCAGCACCAGCGGTGCCGCGGCTGCATCAATGAAATCAATGCAGTCCGGTTTGGCTGCAACAAAGGGTTCCGGGACTGCAATATATTCGGCGTAGTTACCCGCTTTCTGCCCCAGACCCCCATAGCAGTAATAGACCGCATCCCCGGCCTGAAAACGGGTCACATCCGCCCCCGCCTGTTCGACTACGCCACTTCCATCGCAACCGAGAATGGCAGGCAAAGCATCAGGAAAATAAAGACCATTGCCACGCAATTTGGCATCTATCGGATTGACCCCTGCTGCCATGATTCGAATCAGTACGTCATGATCGCCACAGAGCGGTTTATCAACCTCTGCCGCTGCTAATACATCCGGAGAACCCGGTTCTGTCATCATAATTGCTCGCATATATTTACTCCCTGAATCTTTAAACAAGCTACGGATTTCAGCATATCCCGGAGAATAAGGAAACCAGTGTCATTTTTATTCGTCCTGCGTAAAATACCGGTTCATCTATGATACATTCATCCATGCCCGGTTCTGAACCCCCGATGCACACGACGCAACGTGTGGAATTATTCGATACAACCCTGCGCGATGGCGCACAAACCGCCGGTATCAGTTTCTCTGTCAAAGACAAAATCCGCATCGCCGAACGGCTGGCTGATTTTGGCATCGACTGGATTGAGGGCGGCTGGCCCGGTGCCAGCCCCAAGGATGATATCTTTTTCGAACAGATGCGAAAACGCAACTGGAACCACAGCAAGCTGGTGGCATTCGGGTCTACCGCCCGACCCGGCCATGCCGTGGATAAGGATCGCGGGCTGAACCGGTTGATTGAAAGCGGTGCGGATGCCGTTTGTATTTTCGGCAAAAGCTGGGACATGCATGTCACCACAGCACTGAGCATTTCCCTGGATGAAAATCTGGCGCTGGTGTATGAATCAGTGGCCTATCTGAAACAATATTTTGATACCGTGTTTTTCGATGCCGAGCACTTTTTCGACGGTTTCGAAGCCAATGAAACCTATGCGCTACAAGTTCTGGAGGCAGCGGCCAAAGGCGGTGCGGATACACTGGTTTTATGCGATACCAACGGAGGTTCGATTCCATTTCCCGTTTTTGATATCGTAACACGGGTAAAACAACATCTGCCGGGCCAAACGCTTGGTATCCATGCCCATAACGATTGCGAAATGAGTGTGGCCAATTCAGTGGCTGCTGTACGTGCCGGTGTTGAGCAGGTGCAGGGTACGATTAATGGCGTGGGTGAACGCTGCGGTAATGCCAACCTGATTTCCATTATCCCGATCCTGCAACTGAAAGCGGGCGTGGATTGTGGCATCTCCGAGCTGCAACTGACCAAGCTTTCATCGTTATCGCAATTCGTCAACGAAATGGCCAATCGTTTACCATGGCAGCATCAGCCATTCGTCGGCCAGAATGCCTTTGCCCATAAAGGCGGCATCCATGTCTCGGCCATTCGCAAACAGAGCAATCTCTACGAGCATATCGACCCTGCCCTGGTTGGCAACGGCCAACGTATTCTGGTGTCCGATCAGGCCGGTCGCAGCAACATTCTGAGCAAATTACAACAACTGGAACCTGACGCGGACATCGCCCCCGATAATCCAGTGGTAGCCCAGGCTCTTCAGCGCATCAAAGAACTGGAGGCCTGTGGTTATGCCTTCGAGGGGGCAGATGCCTCATTTCAGCTGTTGCTGCGCCGTTCGATGCAACGATTCAAACGCCATTTCGAACTGGTGCGTTTCCGCGTATTTGATGAAAAACGCGGTCATGAAGAATCGCCAGAGTCCGAAGCAACCGTTCAGGTGCGCGTCGGCGACAAATTAAAACATGCCGCTGCCCTCGGCAACGGACCGGTCAATGCTATGGATAAAGCACTCAGAGCAGCACTGGT
>JAUZQH010000079.1 GCA_030951065.1 Mariprofundus sp.
GTTACCTTATTCGTATTAAACAGGAACCGAAAAAGTTTTTTATTCTGCCATTTCAAGGTTTCGACAAGCAATACACCGAACAGGGCTCCCATTGAGGCCAGCAGCAGGGCAACGGCAGGCCCAAACAGCCACATAATACTGGCTTCCGCCGCTTGCGGGCCCATCTCGACAGTACGAAAACCCATGATAATCCACGCAGGTGGGTAAGCCAGTGCCCCCAGCCCGAATGTCCAGCCGAGTAACTTTTTCCAGCATGATTTCAGCGATGTGAAAGCAACAATTAACAGAAGGGCTGCAATGAGGGTGCCAATGCCCATAAAGTGGATATGACCACGTAGTAATCGTTGCATGGCATCCCTGGCCAGGCTGCCGGAATGTGAGTGCTGGGCACTGGCTGAGTGCCCGCCGCCAGCAGCATGAGGGGCTGTCGATGCATGGCTATGGTCGGCAGGCATGTTTGAGGGATGATCATGCAGTGAGTTCATAGCTACCATACTCATATCTTCCAGCAAATACTGCAATCGGGACTGCTGAATCTTTTCTTCCTGGGCCTCAAACGCGCCATGAAGCTGTTCGTGGTGGGTTGCAATATATGCAGCCCAGAGCGCCCCCAGCATCAGCGCCAATACAGCGATTAACAATCCATGCTGAACATCTTTTATATTATTCATAGCCTTCCCTTTTTGAATCAATGATCCTGTTCACGTTATCCGAGAGACACTTCGAATCATTCTTTTGTTCAGTTTTACAGGTAGTACAACGTTTGCGGCACTTACTTACGATTCAATAGCACAATAACAGTGCTCACTGCTCATCAGACAATGTCGTGCAAAAGGAGGCAAGCGCCGAACACAGCCCGTTCATGCCTTTTGTTGCAGCTTCCGGCCACGCCGGTTAACAAATTTGCTATATTGGTAGTAGGAAATGCAAATGACAGTCAGCACAAGAAAAATAATGCCATACATGATGTAGACGTCTTCATTCTGGTAATTGATGGAATCTTCAACAAATGATCCGAATGAAATATTTTCGTTGGTATGCATTCAACCTCCATTCCATTTGAACTTAAAAAAAGCGGGAGCTCAATGAGCTCCCGCTTGGCTTAGGCTTTACAGGGCAAAATCAAACCCGGCAATGATCGTATTGAGCGCATTCTGCTGTCTGACAACAGTTTTACCCGCCATCATATTCATACCCATCGATGTCACCAGATTTGTCGTGTGCGTATAGGTCACGAAACCCTGTACGTTTTGCGCCAGCTGGTACAGACCGTAGGCAGTGTAATTATTTGTTGCCTTTGGCCGCACTTTGGTAAAGCCGCCCATTTTCAGGTCAACACGGGATTGATCCCATTTCACACCAAACAGCAGGCCATCCTGCACAAGATACTCCGCGACAATAGTGAATGCTCTCACATCCAGCTTTTCAGTACCGGGAGCAGTACTGCGGTTATTACCAAACGTAGCCGCACCCCAAATCTGGAACGGCTCACCATAATTCAAGGCAAAATCCACGCCATAACGTGTAACATTCTTGAATTGCATCACATTGGCCGTTGTTAATCCCGGCGCTCCCATGGCCATCAGCATGGCGTTCTCACCACCGAATGCATCACTGCCATAGTTGGTGGCCCGATAGCCATAGATACCAATAATATAGTTATCAGCGATTTCCTGCGCCAGCCGGCCATAAAATGCATTGGAAACCTTGTTGTTCTGGACGCTGTTTTTTCCATAGGTGAAGGCAGAAAGATTATATAGCGTACCAACCCCGGAGTCGCCATTGGTTGTACCATGGATGCTGATACCATCACCCATCATCAGCATGGTACCGCCAGCCATCTGCGCCGCATCTACAGCCCCAAAACCCAATGGTCGGCGGGACATCATGGTCATACCATAACCGACATCATTCTGAACCCTGCCGAAACGGACTTTGAGCAGGTCGTTTACATAATACAGACCTTCTGCCATGCCAATACCATTCTGGTTGGCATCAATCCACCAGCCGAAATTGTCATAGGAACCGGATGAAATCAGACCCAGCTCACCAAAACCGATTTTGCGATTCGAGGTCCATTGTCCTGTAGCCGGATCCTGAACCAGGGCACCATCGAGCATGCCCATGCGATGACCGGGCATCACGACATTCCCATCATCAGCCATAATCGGACCGGCTCCCGAGTACAACACCTGTGTTCTCAGCGTGAACGGGAAGTTGCTGGCAAATACTGCTGCCGGAGATTCATCACCGGTATCGACATTTTTGCCCGGACCGCCCTGCATATCCAGGTCCTCTTTGCCCGCTTCAAAGCGGAAACCGCGTTCACGGAATGCCACGCCCATCTTGCTCAACTTGGGGAACATCGTATGGCATGCGTTGCACGACATGCCATATTTCCGGGCAAAGACCGGAATTGCATCAGCATCTTTCGCCCAGAATGCGAGCGTACCCACAAGGGTGAAAGCGCCGACAACGGTAGTCATCATTATTTTTTTCATTGGGTTTATACCCTCCATTTCATTTTCTACTCTCGCAAAAAGAGCGATACCTGATTTAAAGAAAGTTTGCTGCCAGAAGCAGGCGGGCATGGCTGAAATGGGGTTTTCCGAATTTTGTACAATAAAAACAACAGGTTGTATCAAAGATATTGCCTGGCAGGCAGCGGGGTTATTCCCGAATATGGGAATATACGGTTTGCCCGCTCTCAGTATTGAGAGCGTCGTATCGTTATCTTCTCAAGATTTCAGCCTTCCAGTTTACGGTACAGGGTGGATAATCCAATTCCCAGTCGCCTGGCTGCGATAGCCTTGTCTCCACCGCAGTCTGCAATAACGCGTTTGGCCCATGAATGTTCAAAGCGACTTATCGCTTCCGCGAGTGTTAAATCCAGATCGTCCTCGATCGAGTCGTCACCGAAAATCAGAGCCCGTTCAAGATAGTTTTTCAATTCCCGGACATTTCCCTTCCACATCCGCTGCTGAACCTGCTCGGCGATAGCCAGTGGCATATGCTCTGTCGGACGCCCCATCTCTGTAGCCAGTTCACGATAAATGCTCTCGGCCAGTGGCAATAAATCATCCGGCCGATTACGCAGGGGAGGGACTTCAATCGAGAGCACAGACAGTCTGTAATAGAGGTCCTGACGGAAGGCCCGATTTTCAATCATTTGTTCGAGCATCACATTGGTGGCGGCAATGACCCTGCCTTTAAAATGAAGATTCCTGGTGCTGCCCAGTGGTCGAAACGCTCCGTCATCCAGCGTATGCAGCAATTTCGCCTGCAATTGCATCGGCATTTCACCGATTTCATCCAGAAACAGCGTGCCTTCGCCAACTTCTTCAAACAGTCCCTTGTGGTTTTTATCAGCACCGGTAAAGGCACCCCTGCGATAACCGAATAATTCGGATTCGAGCAGGTTTTCAGGAATAGAAGCGCAATTGATGCTCACAAACGGGTGTTTGCTACGCTGACTGCTTGCATGCACCAGTTTGGCCAGCATACCTTTACCCACACCGGTTTCTCCGGTGATCAGCAACGGAGCATTCGAACCGGATGCCTTGGCCGCCAGCCGTCTGATTCGCTGCATCGGTACGGAGTCCCCCAGCACAGCCAGCCTGCCTTCGGCCAGTTTGCGTTCGGATTTTCGTGCAATCTGAGCTTTGAGGTTCTGCAGCTCTTCAAGCCGCTTTAAACGGGCAAACAGCTCATCAAAACGCAGGGGTTTTGAGACATAATCGTAAGCGCCTGCCTGAATGGCCTGCATAGCCACATCGCGGCTACCGAAGGCAGTCATGAAGATAAACGGAATATCGATCCCTTTATGTTGGCAATAACGCAGTGCAGTGAAACCATCGCCATCCGGAAGGTTGATGTCCGACAGCACAACCGAAGGGGCCTCAGACTCAATCATGCTGATACCCTGTTGCATGGTTTCGGCTTCCAGCAGATCGTATGCCTCCTCAGCCAGCATCTGGGCAATGCCTTCACGGATGCGCCGTTCATCTTCAATGATCAGAATCAGCATGCTTGCCTCCTGTCGATACGGGCAAAGAGATTCTGAACGTGCATCCATCAGAATCATTGGCAAACAACAACAGGTCGCCATCCATCTGTCGGATCAAATCACGGCTGATGGATAGCCCCAGACCTGTGCCTTCCCCCTTTTTTTTGGTTGAAAACATCGGAGAAAAGATTTCCTCAACATACTGTGGATCGATACCACAGCCCTGATCGGACACATCGAGCAACACGCACCCGTCCAGTATTGCTGTCTCGATCCTGACAACAGAAGATTCCGGAGATGCATCAATCGCGTTAAGCAGCAGGTTCACCAGCACCTGTCTCAACATATCTTCACTGCCGGGTATGGATTCGATGTCTGTGCCGGGGTTGTATTCCAACTTCACAAAGCGGGCTTTTTTTGCCAATCCAACCAGCTGCATCGAACTCTCGATGACTGTTCTCAGGTGAATCATCTCATGCGACATCTGTGAAGGTCTGCCGAACTCCAGAATATTGCGTATAATCGTTTCTGTCCGGAGCAGTTCCCGGGAAACATTTTTCAACTGTGATGCTACTTCATCATGGCGGCCTGATTTGAGCTTATGTGCAGCAATGTCCAGTGATACGGAAGCCGCTGCCAGGGGGTTGCCGACTTCATGGGCAATATTGGCGGTCATCAGCCCCAGAGCCTGCATTTTTTCCTGATGCGCCTGTAAACTGCGGGCCTGAACCAGTTCGTCCTGATGCTTCCGGATGGATGCCCCCATAATATTCAGGGCTCGCGACAGATCTCCAATTTCGTTATCGCCAAACTCAGGGCCGGGGTCCATGATATGTTTCCTGTCCAGGCTACCCTGGCCAATTCTGGCGACTCTGGAACGCAGGGTGACCAGCGGTCGAATCACACGCAGATACATATAGGAGGTGAAGCCGGCCAGCAGGGCAAACAGAACCACCAGTGAACCGATGAAGTCCCCGCGCATATCCAGATGCAGCCCGGATACAAAACGCATGGCATCGTTGACCGATGCATCCATGTCATGGTGTTTCTGCATCAGTACCCGTGAAAGGGCGGCCAGCTTTTCATCCATTTCCTGCATCAGGATGGGGCCTACCATATTGCCTGTGGCAAAGGGCAGTGCAAACACCTGTTCGGCATCTTTGTTGATACCATCTACTGCACGCAGAATTTGAGTAACATCAACCCCCTGCCCGGCAACATTATCGATACCTCTGTGCAACCTCGGCATCGCAGCCCGATAGTTGTTGATATGCCGTTCCGAACCGGTGATCAGAAAATCATGGACATAGGCAGCCTGTCTGCGCACCGCCAGTTCCAATTCATGCAATGCATGGCTTTTATGATTCACTGATTCGAGTTGAAGAGCACGGTTATGGATAATTGAAATATCCCTGAGCTGATCCCAGCCGACAAATGCAATCACGAAAAACACCGCCAGCAACCATGCGGCGACCACCCCGGACAGACCACGAAAAAAATTCATCGGCTTACAGCATTCGAAGGGCAGACGTGATGGCATGATTCCAGCATTCGGTTTTGCGATCAGGGCGCCGGCGTATTGTTACTTCAATCATTTAATTGCCCTTTTTAGCAGCTTTCATCTTGTCTGTGTGTAAAGCATAGCTGTTGAAATTCGCCTGATTCTCAAAATAGAACACGTTACCATCAGGTAATGCCCCGATCACGGCAGAAGCCTTGTCCACCGCATGCCCGTTCACCGGGTCGATTGCCTGCCGTTCAGCAGCATCATTGGTAAGCGTGCTGACACACATCTTGCAGCAGCCGTAATAGACCTTGCCATGAACCGGGATGGGAATCTGTTTTTTGCCCATGAACGCATCATTAACCATACAGACCTGCTCGGTTGGCACGCGCTTCAATTCCGATGCCTGAGCCTGGGACATACCGGCCTGATAGCTCGCCATCAGCACAACGGCGAGTGCCAGCAAACCCGGAAGGCTTTTAAATCTTGTCATGGTTATCCCCTGTATTTTTTGCAATTTTTTGTAAAACATCTTTAGAATCCCCAAACATACAGATACCATCGCAATGCTTCCTGATATCGGAAAATAACAAATAATGTATATCTACGCCCACCCGCGTGGCGCGAACCGATGGTCTTTGCATCAGCAGTTGTAACTCTTTTTCACGTTTATCCGGGATAACAAGATATAACGATAAGGTGGAATCCGGCAAAGAATGGTGTAAATCTATCATGCGCCCCATACCGGAAGTGATGGTGGTGCTCTTCTCTACCTCAAATGCAGCCGCAACATGATTTTTACCCTTTTCAAACCAGAGCACATCAATAAGCCGAATCGTTTTTTCTGTCGATGCATGCACAGGCAAAGCAGGGAACTCCGACAAACTCAATGCTCCCAGGCTTGTTCCCGTATGGCAACGAGCGCGGTCATTACTGGCACAAATCCCATCATAACCCAACGCACTGCCTATTTCGAGCAGGTGGGACTGCATCTCTGAATGCAGATTCCCCTGTTCATCATCCGCCTTGACCTCTTTACGTCGCTTGATCAGAACCTTTTCAATTTTTTCACGCTCTGCCGCACTCAGGCCATGTTCATTTCCGGTCAGCAGCTTATTCGCACCAATTTCAAACATCATGCCTGCAATTGCCCCGAGGTCAGAAGAAAGTAGTGGTCGGTGCTGCCGATTAACATCGAGCATCACCGAACGCATCACCAGATATTCCGACCATGACCCCAGCTTTCTGTTGTCACCAAACAAACGATTAAAACCATTCACAATGGCCGTATTGAATGGCGGGAAAATTGTCGGGTGGAGGAAATAAAGGATATTTGCCACTGCAGGGCCAAGGCCTTTGATTTTCAAGCTGTCCAGCCGCACAATCTCATTGAGTAATTTCTCTTCATTCGTGCTGGTCAGACAGCGCGACAAAAACTCGCCAAAAGCACGTTTGTTTACTTCATTTTCATAAATATCGGGAATCCTGAGTTTTGGCTTCCAGTAAAACGGATGCGATGCCCCGGCAAACACCTGCTTCTGTTCACTGATGCAACTGATCACAAACTCCAGCGATGAGCCTTTGAATTCGTTGGGAAACGAGCCCTCCCGAATATCATCCACAACCTGTTGAACACCTTTGCGAATCAAACGAAATGCTTTCAAACGGTCATCGTCGTTGATAAACCAGATATTATAGACAGACTCGCTATCACCTTTGTACCTTCGAAGCAGGGGATCAAGATTTCGCTGCATCAAAACCACCAGCGCAAGCCTGCAATCAGCGACACATTACTTGCAACTTCGCCACCAGCGCGCACCAGGTTGGCTGTAGCTCCAAACTGGCGTTGCCAGGCGATGCCAAGATAAGGCGCAAACTCCCTGGCTATTTCATAACGCAACCGCATCCCCAGTTGAATGTCATTCACACCTTTACCAACACCGAACTGTGGCACCTCAGTCAACGCGGCATTGACCTCAAAACGCGGCTGTAAAATCAAACGCTGGGTAAACAATAAATCATAGGTCGCTGTGATACGGGCAGACACATCACCCTGATCACTGACAAACAGGGCCGGCTCGACTTCAAACCAGTACGGCGCCAAACCCTGGAAACCAATGACTGCCAAAAAACGATCATTGATCAGGCCGGGGCTGTAAAACCGATCGTAGCGGCCACCGATCTGAAAATCCCAGAAGGCAGATACGCTGTGACTGTAAAGCGTCTGTAATTCCAGATTTCCAGCCCGAGTTTTCCCCTCATCATCACCTTCAAACTTGAACCACAGCTTATTATAGTCGGTGCCGCTCCAGCCCTGCATATCCCAGCGCAAACTGTTGTTGCCATTGTTGTTGGAGCGGTATTCCATTTGATCGGCAATGATTTTGCTGACGGTCATCTCATCGGTTTCTTCCCAGCCCGCCATGCCCCGATATTGATAACCGTCGGAATAGTCGGAGCTGCGAGCATCCGCCGGCGCGGATCCCCCCTGCATCGAACCGCCCTGCACCATGCCTGCTGTGCCGGATGTCGATTGCATCGGCATCGTTTCCGCCATGGCACTGGATAACAACACGCCAACGCTGATCATGCATGTGCATACATTTGTAAAAACACTCATGCTACAATCACCTCACGAAACATCCCCGCCGCCATGTGGTAGAGCAGGTGACAATGAAATGCCCAGCGCCCTTCGGCATCCGCAGTCACCAGCATACTGACGCGCTGGGCCGGCTGCACGGCAATCGTGTGCTTTCTAACCTGAAATGTGCCGTCAGGCGCTTGCAGGTCCGACCACATGCCATGCAAATGCATGGGGTGAATCATGGTGCTGTCGTTATGCAGAATCACCCGGATACGTTCGCCCTTGCGAAAGTGGATGGGCCTGGCTTCATTCAGCTTTAAACCATCAATCGACCAGATAAAACGCTCCATATTTCCGGTCAGGTGTAACTCAATTTCCTGCGTTGGCATTCTCGAATCAGGCTGTACAAAGCTGCTTTTCAAATCGGCATAGGTGAGCACGCGCCGTCCGTTATTGCGCAGGCCGGGACCGGGGTCGTCCAGATTGAGGCGTGGAGCATCCACCCGCATATCCACACCCGGCCCGTACTCATCGCGCGAATGCTTCACCTTGCCCTGCATCGCCATGCCACCCGCCATACCACCCTGTGCCATCGCCCCCATCATATCAACAGCTTCAAGCAGCACAGGCTCATCCAGCGCCGGCACCGGCGCCTGCATGCCGGGGCGCGGGGCCAGCGTGCCGCGCGCGTAACCGGATCGATCCATCGATTGCGCAAAAATCGTATAAGCCCGGTCATCCGGAATATCGACGATGACATCATATGTCTCGCCCGATCCGATTCGGAATTCATCCACCTGGACCGGCTCCACCGGCTGACCATCCGTGGAGATCACCG
>JAUZQH010000008.1 GCA_030951065.1 Mariprofundus sp.
CTGACAGTCTTGGTTATGGCTGGTATCGTCATTGGCGGATTGCACTCGTTATCGGCAATGGTGATGGCCTATGCCGCCTTCTGCGTATCAGCTGTATTCCCTCTAAGCATTTGGCTTGTCATGCAAAACACTGAAATCTATCTCATTGTAGCAGTCCTGCTGTTACTTTTCACCTTTACGCTGTTAGTGAGTAGCCGAACATTAAACTCGATGCTGATTCAATCCTTCCGTTTGCGATTCAGAAACATCGCTCTGCTTGCCGCCCAGAACAGGGAGGCTTTGGCAAAAAAAGCGGCTACAAACCACCTGCGTGCCCGCAATGCCATCCTCGAAATGATCGCAAGTCAGGGGAGCCTGACTAAAATATTAAATAAAATAAATATTATGATTGAGCAGGAAACACCTGGTGCGAAAAGCTCTATTCTGCTTCTCGACCAGCAGGGGAAACACCTGCTCAGCGCATCTGCACCAAGCCTGCCAACGGCCTACACCAAGGCAATTCACGGTGGCGCAATAGGACCCAATGCCGGCTCATGTGGAACCGCCGCCTATCGTAAAGAGCTGGTCATTGTTGAAGATATTTCGACTGACCCACTATGGGCCGATTATAAGGATCTGGCCATGGCACATGGCCTGCATGCCTGCTGGTCCATGCCGATCTGCAACTTCCAGCAAGAAGTGATCGGAACCTTTGCTTTATATTATTCCGAACCGCGAAAACCTGAACAGTCGGAAATCGATAGTTTGAAAGCTGCTGTTTATCTGGCCGCTATTGCGATTGAGCACCACTATGCTGAAGAAAAGCTTCGCCAAATGGCGCACTATGACGCACTGACAGATCTGCCGAATCGTGTCATGTTCATGGATCGCCTTAAAATGGGGCTGGCTCAGGCACGACGGCGACATCAACAGTTTGCGATACTGTTTATTGATCTGGACAGGTTTAAATTCATCAACGACACAAAGGGGCATGAGACTGGTGACCGGGCTCTGAAAAAGGTTGCGCAGCGATTGCTGGCCTGTGTCCGTGAAGAGGATACCGTAGCACGTCTGGGTGGCGATGAATTCACCATTCTACTGACAAATATTCATGACCGCAAAGATGTGGAATTCATCGCCGATAAGGTGATTCAGGCACTCTCTGAGCCAATCATTCTGGATAAACATGAATATTCGATTGGCGCAAGTATCGGTATCAGCATGTACCCGGAAAATGGTACAGATGCCGATACACTGCTTGGCAAGGCCGATGATGCCATGTATCTGGCCAAACGGAACGGCGGCAGCAACTGTGTTTTCTACTCGGAAACAAAAGAGGAAAATATCTAACTCGTCCAGGCAACACCGATTGTTCCAACAGCTTCGGCCCCATTACTATCGTATTACCACATTCCCTACTACTATTGCCGCCGGTGGCATCACCATGCCAAGCCTTACAAAAACCGGTGACATACCGAAATATCAAAATGAGAGTAACCAAATATGGGTAGAGCATATCAGAATCGCAAGGTTTCCATGGCAAAAACAGCCGGGGCCAAAACCAGGGTTTATTCCAGATACGGCAGGGAAATCTATGTCTGCGCCAAGAGTGGCGGCATTGACCCCAATGGCAATCTGGCCCTGCGTCGACTGATGGATAATGCCAAAAAAGACCAGGTGCCGACCCATGTTATTGATCGGGCTATCGAAAAAGCCAAAGGCGGCGGCGGTGAAGATTACGCTGTCGCCCGATATGAAGGTTTTGGCCCCGGCGGCTGCATGATTATTGTGGATTGCCTGACCGACAACAACAACCGCACCTACAACGATGTGCGCCAGTGTTTCGCCAAAAACGGAGGCAAGATTGGCGGACCGGGCTCCGTGGCCCACATGTTCGACCATCAGGCCGTTTTTGTATTTCCCGGTGATAACGAGGATGACGTGCTGGAATCTCTGATGATAGCCGATATTGATGTCAGCGACATTGAATGTGAAGAGGGCATGATTACTGTCCTCACCCCCAACACCGAGTTCTTTAAAACCAAAACGGCACTAACGGAAGCAATGCCGGATATTGAATTCGAGATCGAGGACATCTCTTATGAACCGCAAACGCTGGCCAGCCTGAGCGATGAGGATGCTATCGTGTTTGATCAGTTGCTGGCGGCTCTGAATGACTGTGATGACGTGCAGAAAGTCTATCACAATGCAGAACTGGCGGATTAAGCCACAGCCTTTATTTTTCCAACCTGAGCCACCAGTCGAATTCGGCTCTGGCGACTATATGACCGTTACAAAACACGTTCACAGGCACAGTCAGAACCGCTCTGTTACGTCGTTTGAGCGTGGCGATACATGCCAGCAATGCTGCTTCGCTGACATCCGCCCGGGCCAGACAATCACCGGTCGCCGGACGTTTATATTGCATCGTCGCCTGCTTCGCCAGTACCAGCGACTGCGGGAATAGCGTCAACAGATTCAAAATCAGATAGTGCCCGCTGGCACCCTCGGCCAAACCGTGAAGCACCGATGCATGCAGACTTCCAACATGATTCAGCAAATGATCCTGTTGTTTCAAATGAACAGCATCGCCATCAATTTGCAAACCAATGGTTTGATTAAACGGAAGATCAGAAATTTTCATCAGGCTAAACTCTTGCTGACAATTTCATACACATCGCCGGATAAACCATGATGATCAGCAATGCGCTGCAAGGCAGCGCGATTCAAGGCGCTGCGGACCGGCTCCAGACGTTTCCAGCGCATCAGCGCTCTGACCATACGCGCTGCAATTTGCGGATTGATGGCATCCAGCGCCAACACTTGATCGGCGACAAAGGTATAACCGCTGCCGTCGTCAGCATGAAAAGCGGCCGGATTTCTCAAGGCGAATGTTCCGATCAATGCCCGCACCTTGTTCGGATTACGCAAATCAAATGCGGCATGCTCAAGCAGCGTTTGAACGCGTTCCAGCGTACCCGGAAGCTGTGAGGCCGCCTGCACAGTAAACCATTTATCCATCACATTAGGCTCCCGATGCCACTGCCGTTCAAACTGTGCCAGTGCCAACTTCCTTTCGGGGCAATCCAGATCGGCCAGCGCAGCTAATGCAGCGTATTGGTCGGTCATGTTCGTGGCGGTAGTGAACTGACTATAAATCAGGCTGATTGACTTGTGATCCTTTAATGCAGCCAGATATGTCAGACATACATTTTTCAGCTTACGCTGCTGCATGGCGCTATCATCGCTTTCGGTAGCGGCAGACAAGTGATGGTAAATCACCTCGAAATCATGACGTAAGGCTGTTGCAATCAGATGACGCCATTGCTCACGCGCGGCGTGGATAGCGGCAGGATCACAAGGCGAACAGGCTTCGGCAATATCGCATTCAGATGGCAATATCATCGTTTCGGCTCTCAACGCCGCATCCAGCGTTTTATCATGCAATACATGGGCGAATGCAGCAGTCACGTCTGCATCCGGCTCATCTCCGTCCAGAATGGCCAACAAGCTCTGCATCGACAAACGCTGTGCCGCAGCCCAGCGGTTAAACGGATCGGAATCATGGCACATCAGAAATGCATTTTCAGACAGCGAATAAGGATAATCGAGTTCGACCGGTGCTGAGAAGCCGCGCAGCAATGATGGCAAAGGCTTTTCCTTCACATGAACAAAGGTGAACGATTGCTCGGTATCACGAATCAACAGTGTGCGATTTGTCCCGTTAGCGGCTGATTCACCATCCAGTTGCAACGGCTGTTCCGTGCCATCCGGCAGCAATAAGCCCATCTCAAGCGGAATCAGAAAAGGATGGTTATTACTGTTTCCGGGCCCAGGCGGACAAGACTGCAAGCAGTGTAAAACACAACACTGTTTGTCAGCATCATATTCCATACGCACGGTCAGTTTCGGCGTACCGGCCTGATCGTACCAATACTGCATTTGTGACAGATCCGTATGATTGGCATCGGCCATGGCCGCAAGGAATTTTTCGGTGGTCACAGCCTGCCCGTCATGGCGCTGAAAATACAAATCCATGCCCCGACGAAAGCCATCCATACCAAGCAGATTTTGGTACAATCGCACCACCTCGGCACCCTTTTCATACACCGTAACGGTATAAAAATTATTGATTTCCATATACGAGGCCGGACGAATCGGATGCGCCATCGGGCTGGCATCCTCAGCAAACTGATGGGTACGCAGCAAGCGCACATCTTCGATACGTTTCACGGCCCGCGAATGGGTGTCGGCAGTAAATTCCTGATCACGGAACACCGTCAATCCCTCTTTCAGACTGAGCTGAAACCAGTCCCGACAAGTCACTCGATTCCCCGTCCAGTTATGGAAATATTCATGCCCGATCACTGCTTCAATAGCGATATAATCATTATCGGTGGCTGTTTCAGGACTGGCGAACACCAGCCGCGAATTGAAGATATTCAGACCCTTGTTCTCCATTGCACCCATATTGAAATCATCGACTGCGACAATCATGAACAGATCAAGATCGTATTCGAGGCCAAAACGCTGTTCATCCCAGCGCATGGCGCGTTTTAACGATGCCATGGCATGATCGCACTGGTTGATGTGATGCGCTTCGGTAAAAATTCGCAGCGTGATATCACGGCCTGACATGGTGGTGAACTGATCCTCCACCCTGGCCAGATTGCCCGCCACCAGGGCAAATAAATAACAGGGCTTGGCAAACGGATCATGCCACTCGGCCCAGTGCTGACCATCGGCCAGATCCCCATGTGCAACCGGATTGCCATTCGATAATAACACCGGATTGGTCTGTTTATCCGCCAGTATACGCACCGAGAATGTTGCCATCACATCGGGGCGATCCGGATAATAGGTAATCCTGCGAAACCCCTGCGCTTCACACTGGGTGCAATATATATCACCGGAACGATACAGCCCTTCCAATGCCGTATTGGCTTCGGGATTAAGACGGGTGCTGACTTCCAGTTCAAATGAGTCAGGCACATTCTGAATACGCAAACCACTGTCATGCAGTGCATAGCTGTCCTCAGACAGTTCACAGCCATCCAGACGGACAGATATCAATTCCATATCGTGACCATCCAGTTCCAGTCCACCGGCTGAAACGACTGAAGGATTGCGCCGATACCGCACAACCGAGACCACATCAGTGGATGTTGGCCGTAAGGTAAAGGTAAGGGATACATGATCCACAAGAAAAGCCGGCGCAATATAATCCTTCAGATAAATAGTCTTTGGCTCAGCCATGGTCAGTTCCTGTTTAATGAATGCAAATAATTTAAGTGTTGAGTAAATCACCGGCGCCCAGCTGAGCACCACGCAAGAAATCACCGGCAGCCATAGGTTTTTTACCCTCCGGCTGTAATTCGGTAATGCGATAAACCGAACCTTCTGCACAGACAACTTCCAGATACCGGTTCGCACCGACCACTGAACCTTCTTCCTGGCCGGACGTGCAGGCCAACGGTTCTCCGGCAATCAACTTCAGCCATTTACCATGGCATCGGGTGCGCACACCGGGCCGTGGTGAAAAACAGCGCACCAGACGATCAATTTCAACAGCAGTTTTACGCCAGTCGATGATACGCTCTTCATTGGTGATTTTATGCGCATATGTCACACCATTCTCAGGCTGCGGTTCAGGCATAAGCCCCGTCCCGATTTTCGGCAGCGTTTCGACCAGTAATTCGGCCCCCATTACTGCCAATGCGGACCAGAGTTCAGAGCCGGTCGTTGTTGCGCTGATCGGCAAGGTTCGGCGGGCATAAATGCCGCCCGTATCCAGCCCCTCTTCCATCTGCATGATACACACACCGGTTTCCGCATCACCAGCCAACAAACTGCGTTCAATCGGTGCAGCCCCGCGCCATCGCGGCAACAGCGATGCATGCACATTCACCGGAGATATGCTCACAGCATCCAGCCATGTTTTGGGCAGGATCATGCCAAAGGCAACCACCACCAGAAAATCAGCCTGTTTGCTTTGCAGCCAGGCCAGTGCTTCGTCATTATCACGCAATTTTTCGGGTGTAATCACATCGATACCGACATCAAGGGCGGCCTGTTTCACAGCCGAAGGCATCAACTTCATACCACGCCCTGATTTTCGATCCGGCTGCGATACCACGCCAACCACATCCATGCCATCTGCTTCGATCAAAGCCCTCAGGCAAGAGACAGAAAAGCCGGGGGTTCCGGCAAACACTACACGCATGGTTTCTCCATTTTGCTCATTCGGCAAACGTCAACGTCCGCCATCTGAAAATATATGTGGACAGGGGAACGTCGGGGTTCTTGCCGCGCCCTTAACGCGCATGGACTTTTTCCACGCCTTGATATGAAATTTTATCATGGCGTGGAAAAAGTCATGCAGGCGCGTTGTTTATTTCATATTAACTTTTATACAATTTCTTCATTTTTTTGGTAATCATATTGCGTTTGAGCGGGGACAGATAATCAATGAACAGTTTACCCAGCAGGTGGTCAAATTCATGTTGCAAAGCGACAGCCAGAAAATCACTAAAATCATGCTCATGCGGCTCACCATCCATATCAAACCAGCGTAAGCGCACGGCTGCAGGCCGGGTTACATCGGCATAGGTTTCCGGCACGGATAAACAACCCTCTTCCCATGTTGCCATTTCATCACTTTTCCACAGAAATTCAGGATTAATCCACACCTTGAGATCGCGACTGCCACCCGGATTATCCGGATCATGGCGTACTTCATCACTACGCCACAGCGTATCGGTGACAGCAATTTGCAGGGGAACACCAATCTGGGGAGCTGCCAGCCCGACACCTGGTGCATCGTACATACTGTCGGCCATATCCTGGATGATCTGTTTCACTTCATCGGACAGCGGAAAGCTGACCGGTGCAGCCACTACGCGCAGGCGGTCATCGGGATGAATCAGGATTTCACGGATGGCCATGAATTAAAACGTCCCGCCATTCCAGCCGAACATGGCACGTTCAGGAGCAGCGAATTCGATATAGATACGGCCTGGCTCAATGCCCAGCTCCTGCTGCAGTAAATCGCACAGCATGGCAGAAAGACCGGCTGTCTGTGCTGCCGTCAGGCCGAGACTTTTCAGTTCCACAAATGCCAGCGGTGCATCCGTTCCTGCAAACAGCATGGGCTGAGTATCAACCAGCTTGACCATGACATAGGACTCAGGCTTGCCCAGCGCTGCCGCTGTTTCAGATGAACAGCGCGCCAGGAAAGCGGCTTTGTCAGCCACGTCAACATTCGTGTGCACAAACAGGCACGGCATCAGTTCTGCTCCTGTTTACCCGTTTTTTCAACGTTTATAACGGATTTCTGGCCCTCTGCTGCCTGATCTCCTGCGGCCTGTTTTTCCGTCTGCGCTTTAGCCGCCTGTTCCATCGCAAACCGTTCAAGGTTGCGTTTGGCCTGAGCCTCACGCTCCAGGTTTTTGCCAATACGCATGCGCTTGGTGGCATAAAAGGCAAACCACCACAGCGGCAACCCCAGCCCGATGGCAATAGCCCAGAAATAGATATCCATTATTGTGCCTCCACAATAGCCGCAGATGCTGCGCCTTCATGATTTGACTGTGCACGCGCTTCAGCCCGACGAGCTACGCTTCGGTTGATCAGGTTGATCGCAGCAAGAATAAAACCCAGCGCGATAAACGCGCCCGGAGGCAGGATAAACATCAGCACATCCGGATAACTGTCCCCAAATACAGCGATCCCTAACAACTCCCCTTGCCCGAACAGTTCGCGTACGCCTCCCAACAACACCAGCGCGAAGGTAAAACCAAGTCCGACCGCGAGTGCATCCATGACCGAATCAGATACGGAGTTCTTGCTTGCGAAGGCTTCAGCGCGACCCAGAATAGCGCAATTGACCACAATCAGCGGAATGAACAGGCCGAGAATCAAATACATTTCGTGCATCCATGCATTCATGGCCATTTCGACCACGGTCACAAATGCTGCAATAATGGTGATATAAGCCGGGATGCGCACGTTTTTCGGAATCACGCCACGCACCATCGACACCACCAGATTGGAGCCTATCAGCACCAGCACGGTCGCCGCCCCCATCCAGAAACCATTTTCAACCGAGGTGGTAACGCCGAGCAACGGGCACATGCCGAGCAACTGCGCGAAAATTGTATTATTATGCCAGAAGCCATCGGCAAAAATTTCTGATTTATCCACCGTGATGTTCTCCTGTGGCAGGTGTACTCTCCTGTTTTTGCAGGCGGGCAAGGATAACCTGTTTATGGCTGTTGAAAAACACCAGTGCGCCTTTTACCGCCTTGACCACGGCGCGCGGCGAAATGGTAGCACCGGTGAATTGATCGAAATCGCCGCCGTCTTTTTTCACTTTCCACTTTTTACTGCTCAGGCTTTGATCCATAAAGCTGGCCAGCCAGCTATGATTTTTGACAATGCCATCGCCCAGCCCTGGTGTCTCCTTATGATCAGTGACGCGAATAGCATAGATGCGTCCGTCCGGCCTGACGCCAACCAGAATACGGATCGAACCGGAATAACCATCCGGTGCAATCACTTCCCAGGCCAGCGCGGTGATAGAACCGGTTTTATCCATGGCAGGATAAATATCCAGTAATGAACCATCGGTATCCAGTACGATTTTATCGCCCTGGGGATCATTGCTGTGCTGCGGCAATACCTGTTGCAGGGCTTTGTGCAGTGCCGCTTTTTGTGCTGCAGCAATCGGCTCACGCGTTATCATATCAGTCAAACCAAGCAGGATAGCGGCAATGGCGGCCACCACAAACAGGGCAATCACCATATGAATCTGATCTTTATCCAGTATCATCACTCTGATTTTTCCCTGGCTTCCTTTTTATGACCATAAACGCGCGGGCGGCAGTAGTGATCAATCAGGGGAACGGCACAGTTCATCAGTA
>JAUZQH010000080.1 GCA_030951065.1 Mariprofundus sp.
GAAGAAGAATTCGATGTTGAGATTCCGGACGAAGATGCCGAAGGCATCCAGAGCGTTCAGAACGCCATTGATTATATCGCTGCCAAAGCAGAATAATATGACCAGACGCGTTGTCGTCACAGGTGTCGGGCTGGTTACACCGCTGGGTACAGGTACGGATATCAGTTGGAATAATCTGATTGAGGGCAAGTCCGGCATTCGCCGGATCAGCCATTTCGATGCAGAAGCCACCGGTATGGCCTGTACCATTGCGGGTGAAGTGCCTGACTTTGAAGTCGGGAATTACATCAACCGCAAGGATGCGCGTAAAATGGATAATTTTATCCAGTTTGGTGTGGCTGCATCGCTGATGGCGCTGGAGCAGTCCGGGCTGACTATCGATGAATCCAATGCTGAACGTGTTGGTGTCGCAGTCGGTGCCGGAATCGGCGGGCTGGTAACGATCGAAAAAACCATGCGTGCTTATGAAGCAGGTGGAGCCCGCAAGATTTCACCGTTTTTTATACCGCAGACGATTATTAATATGACATCCGGCTGGGTATCGATGCTCAGCGGTGCCAAGGGGCCGAATGTTGCCACGGTAACAGCCTGTGCAACCGGCACCCATGCGATTGGTGATGCGTTCGAAATCATTGCTCGCGGTGGTGCCGATGCCATGATTGCAGGCGGGTCGGAAGCCTGTATCTGTGAACTGGGTGTTGGTGGTTTTTCGGCTGCCCGTGCACTGTCTACACGCAATGATGAGCCTGAACGTGCATCCCGTCCGTGGGATGCTGATCGCGACGGTTTTGTCATGGGTGAAGGTGCCGGCGTACTGGTGCTGGAGTCTATGGACTCAGCCAAAGCACGCGGTGCCGATATTCTGGCTGAAATTATCGGTTACGGGATGTCCGGCGATGCTTATCATATGACGACACCTTCTCCGGGTGGTGAAGGTGGCGGCCGCTGTATGAAAGCGGCACTGAACCGGGCTGGTATCAATCCGCAGGATGTGGATTATATCAATGCCCATGGTACATCCACACCGGCCGGCGATGTAGCTGAAACAGATGGTATCAAGTCGGTATTCGGCGAGCATGCCAAAAAGCTGATGGTGTCCTCAAGCAAGTCGATGACAGGTCATCTGCTCGGTGCTGCCGGTGGTATTGAGGCTGCATTCTCGGTGCTGGCCGTGCATAACGGTGTCGTTCCACCAACCATCAATCTGGATAATCAGGATCCGGCCTGTGATCTGGATTATGTGCCGAATACGGCGCGTGATGCGGATATCAGGGTGGCTGTATCCAACTCATTCGGTTTCGGTGGTACCAACGCTTCAGTCATCGTACGCAAGTTCGACTGATCTTCACTGCAGCGCATCAGAATTAAACCGACGTGATTTTCCGCGTCATAGCAAACAAAGGCCGTAAGCTTTCCGCTTACGGCCTTTTTTCATCTTTTCCGGATCAGTTCGCTGCCATCCTTGAAGATCCTTCCGGCGAAGGGAAACAGTTTCTTGTCTCAGGGCAGGGTGAATCCACAGCGCTGGCGCAGTATGCAAGTGAACAGGAAACCACACATTTTTTTGATCATTGGAAATCCAGTGTTGTGGAAATTTGTGAACATTCACCGGCTGTTCGCTGTCTGGTGTATGCCGCTTACGAAGCCGGTGGCCTGATTGAGGATTTACCCGAGGCTAAAACCGCAGTGCCGGGACCTGTGTTATGGACATTGTATCCGGACTTTTCTTTCTGTTTCGACGATTATGTGATCCATGTGGCGGCAAACAACGAGCAGTCACTGGAATCGGCACTGGCTATGCTGGATGCGGCTGTTCCTGTATCACCGCCACCAGCTCAGTTTAATACTGTTGATCTGATCTCCACATCGGCTGCACAATATAAACAGGCTGTGCAGCAGGTGAAGGCTTACATTGTGGCAGGTGATGTGTTTCAGGCTAATATCGCCCGTTTCTGGCACATGCCGTTTGAAGTTTCAAAGCTGGGAGCATTGTATGATCGCCTGCGACGGGTGAATCCGGCCCCGTTTTCATCTTTTGCCCGGATCGAATCAGTCGCCGGCAGCTTGTGCCTGATTTCGGCTTCGCCGGAGCGGCTGTTCCGCATGCATGCCGATGGCAGGGTGGATACCAGACCCATTGCCGGCACCAGAAGGCGTGCTGAAGGCGATAAAGATGATGCGCTAAGGGCTGAGATGCTGTTGTCGGAAAAAGAGCGTGCAGAGCATATTATGCTGGTTGATCTGGAGCGTAATGATCTGGGACGGGTGTGTAAGCCGGGTACTGTCGAGGTCAATGAGCGTCTGATCGTTGAGCAATATGCTACCGTGCAACATATCGTATCCAATGTGCGCGGTATTCTCAAAGCCGGTCACGATGTGGTTGATTTGTTCAGGGCCATGTTTCCGGGCGGTACAATTACAGGCTGTCCGAAAGTACGCTGCATGGAGATTATCCACGAACTGGAGAACAATGCCCGCGGCCCCTATACCGGCGGACTGGGTTATATTGCCTGGGATGGTTCTGCCGACATGAATATCCTGATTCGTACCTTCTGGCATCATGAAGGCGAGCTATGCTGGGCTGCAGGCGCAGGTATTGTCGCCGACTCCGATCCGGAACATGAACTTGTCGAAACCGGACACAAAGCCGAAGGCCTTCTCAGAGCATTATCAATTTAACAGGACGTGATGCAGTGGCGAGGCCACTGCATCACTCCGGGATGACTGCCTACATCGTTTCTGCGTTATCGAAGCGATCAAGATTCATGACTTTTGTCCAGGCATGGACAAAGTCGCGTACGAATTTTTCCTTGGAATTATCAAAGGCGTACACTTCCGCAACAGCTCTCAGTTCGGAATTGGAACCGAAGATCAGGTCAACAGCGGTTGCTGTCCACTTGAGATGGCCTGTTTTTCGGTCATAACCCTCATATATGCCTTCAACGCTGCCGGATTTCCTCCATTTCGTAGACATATCAAGCAGGTTGACAAAGAAATCATTGCTGAGCGTACCTGGTCTGTCGGTGAGCACACCATGCCCGGATTGCCCGGTGTTGGCATTGAGTACGCGCATGCCACCAACCAGAACAGTCATTTCAGGAACAGTAAGGTTTAACAAACTTGCCTTATCAACCAACATGGCCGTTGGTGAGCGATAGCTTTCCTTGCGGAAGTAATTCCGGAAGCCATCAGCCGTGGGTTCAAGCACGGCAAAGGATTTCACATCCGTTTGTTCCTGCGAAGCATCTGCACGGCCGGCCCTGAACGGGACCTGGATATCATACCCGGCATCTTTCGCTGCTTTCTCGATGGCAGCAGCGCCCCCAAGAACAATTACATCAGCTAATGATACCTTTGTTTTGCTGAAGAATGAGTTGTTGAAGTCCTTTTGAATATCCTCCAAGATTTCAAGCACTTTCGCCAGCTCTTGTGGATTGTTCACATCCCAGTTTCTTTGTGGTTCGAGGCGTAAACGTGCACCGTTTGCACCTCCGCGCATATCACTGCCCCGGAAGCTTGCTGCCGATGCCCAGGCTGTCCTGACAAGTTCAGGCACGGTTAATCCCGACTGAAGGATTTTTTCTTTGAGATCCGCAATATCGCCGCTGTCGATCAGCTTATAATCAACCTTTGGAATCGGATCCTGCCAAATCATCATTAAGTCAGGAACATCCGCACCGATATAACGTGCACGCGGCCCCATATCACGGTGGGTAAGCTTAAACCAGGCTCTGGCAAATGCCTGTTCAAACGCTTCCGGATGTTTTTGAAAACGTTGTGCAATCGCTCTAAAGGCTGGATCAAACTTCAGCGCAAGGTCTGTGGTGAACATGATGGGCGTATGGAATTTACCATCGACATGGGCATCAGGCACTGTATCTGCGGCAGCTTTATCTGTTGGTGTCCACTGAATCGCACCGGCAGGGCTTCTGCTTTGCTTCCATTCGAAATTGAATAAATTATCCAGATACATGGTGGTCCACTGGGTTGGGGAAGATGTCCATGCACCTTCCAGGCCACTGGTCACCGTGTCTTCAGCATTTCCTTTACCACATTTGTTTTTCCAGCCAAAGCCCTGTGCTTCGATGGGTGCAGCAGCAGGCGCCACCCCCACGCATTTCGATGGGCTGTGAGCGCCATGTGCTTTACCGAACGTATGACCACCTGCAATCAGTGCCACAATTTCTTCATCGTTCATTGCCATACGACCAAAAGATTCACGAATATCCTTTGCGGCCGCCAATGGGTCGGGCTTGCCATTCGGACCTTCCGGGTTGACATAGATCAGACCCATCTGAACAGCGGCGAGAGGTTTCTCCAGCGCCCCGTCTTTGCTGCGGCGTTGATGGTCAAGGAATTTTGTTTCGGGCCCCCAGTACACCAGATCAGGCACCCAGTCATCCTCACGCCCACCCGCAAAACCAAGGGTTTTGAAACCCATGTTTTCCATGGCAACATTACCTGCCAGAATCATCAGATCAGCCCATGAGATTTTCTCCCCGTATTTCTGTTTGACCGGCCATAACAAACGCCTCGCCTTATCAAGGTTGCCATTATCCGGCCAACTGTTTAACGGTTCAAAACGCTGCTGACCGCCTGCCGCACCGCCGCGCCCATCATGGATGCGATAGGTTCCGGCACTGTGCCATGCCATGCGAATAAAAAGCGGACCATAGTTGCCATAGTCAGCAGGCCACCAGTCCTGTGAGGTGGTCAGCAGGGCATTGATGTCTTTTTTCACAGCTTGAAGGTCGAGCGTTTTAAATGCTTTGGCATAATTAAAGTCTTCACCAAAAGGGTTGGATTCAACGCTTTGGGTGCGCAGTGGGCCAAGGTTCAGCTGCTCGGGCCACCAGAATTGATTGAGCTTCGCTTCACCTTTATCCATTATGCTTGCTGATACTGACGTTGATAGCGTCATTGCCATCAACGCTACTATCGCGATGCTTATGAATACGTGATATTTTTTCATGGGTTCTATCCTCCTTATGGATGCTGTCTGTGTAGCACTGTTCAAATGCGTGGTTTTTCCGTAGAAAACACATGACATTCCTGGATAGAAAGAATATCGACAGGTTGAATATATGTATAATTGATTGTTTTTATAGTAACGATAGTTATTGTCTATATATGGAGGAGCGATGAACCTACGAGAAATGTCATATCTTGTTGCTGTAGCTGATTTACGTAACTTTAGTCAGGCTGCCGAATACTGCAATGTCAGTCAGCCTACCCTGAGTACGCAAATAAAAAAAATGGAAGAGTGGCTCGGGGTGAAAATATTCGAGCGTAATAACAAGCATGTCATGATTACCGAGGAAGGGAAAGGTATCCTTCGATCCGCGGAAAAAATTCTGCAGGAAGTTGAGCGCATCAAGGAAATTGCCGAACACGCCCATAATCCTTTTTCAGGGAGATTCAGACTTGGGGCGTTCCCGACTTTATCCACCTATGTATTTCCCGGCATTGTTCCGCAGATCAAGAATCTTATGCCGGACTTGCATCTTATTCTCATCGAAGACAAGACTGCCATGTTGATTGACAGTCTTCACAGAGGAGAGATTGATGCAGCACTGCTGGCCATGCCGGTCGATGATGATTTTCTTGAAATAAAGAAACTGTTTGATGATAAATTTTTTCTCGCTGTTTCTCCCGAGCATGCATTGGCAAAGGAATCCAGAATAGGAACCGAAGAGCTTGCCAGATACCGCCTGTTATTATTGGAAGAAGGGCACTGTCTGCGTGATCACGCTCTGGAAGTTTGTCAGCAGTATAATATTGCAGAGGAGCAGGATTTCCGCGCGACTGGCCTTGAGACCCTGCGACAGATGGTCAAGGCCGGTACGGGAATAACCTTGATGCCGGAAATCGCCATCAATAATACCGAGACGGAAATATGTTATATTCCCTTTATAGAACCGGCCCCATACAGAAGCATCGGACTGGCTTACCGCAAAACATCTACCAAAAAAGAAATCATTCGGAACGTTGAAGGGATATTGAAAAACTCCCATGGATAGTCCAGGGTCAATCGAATTTGGCACCATTGATTATATCAATACTTCCCTGGTTCAAGCCCTGCACGATCCCCAGCCTGATCAGATCTGATCACCAGTGGGATGAGGTTTCAATTTAATTTCTGAATGTCCGCGTTCGACCAAACCCGGACGTTTGGTCGCTGAGATAAAACGACCAGTGGATAGTGATCAGTCGTCGAAGCCGGTGGAGGCGTGATTTTCGAAGCGGGTGTATTTGTTTACGAATGTCAGTTTCACATCGCCAATCGGGCCGTTACGTTGTTTGGCGACAATGATTTCTGCCAAGCCCTCATTGTCCGGTTTCTTGTTATAGACCTCATCACGATAGATAAACATGATTACATCGGCATCCTGCTCAATGGCGCCGGATTCACGCAGATCGGACATCATCGGCCGTTTGTCGGCCCGTGCTTCCAGTGATCGGTTGAGCTGGGAGAGAGCGATGACCGGAACATTCAGTTCCTTGGCCAGGCCTTTCAGTGAGCGGGTAATTTCTGACAATTCCTGGGCGCGGTTATCCGAGTCGGAACGGCCGGACATCAGTTGAACATAATCGATCAGGACCAGATCGAGCCCTTTGGCTTCACGTTTGAGGCGGCGGCATTTGGATCGCAGCTCAAGTACCGAGATGGCCGGTGTGTCGTCCACAAAGATAGCCGATTCAGCCAGTGCACCACTGGCAGCAGCCAGTTTGCGCCAGTCTTCAGCCGAAAAACGACCTGTGCGTAAATGTTGCATATCCACACGGGCTTCGCAGGCCAGCATACGCATGGCAATCTGCTGGGTGGACATTTCCAGTGAGAACACTGCCACGACAGCGGTATCATCCGAGCGAATCGATGCATTCTGGGCCAGATTCATGGAGAAGGCGGTTTTACCCATACTCGGGCGTCCGGCCACAATGATCAGGTCGCCGCGTTGCATGCCGGCAGTCATTTTGTCCAGATCATCAAAGCCGGTTGGTATACCTGTAACCAGTTTTTTCTGGGCATAGCGTTCTTCCAGCTCTTTGTAACTTTCCAGCATCAGGTCAGACATTTTACTGAAAGAGGGGCTCGAGCGGTTGAAGCTTTCGGCAATGGCGAGAATATTTTTCTCGGCCAGATCGAGATGTTCATTTACATCGCGGGCGGTTTCTTCGTAGATACTCTGGGAGACATTACTACAAACAGAAAGCAGATCGCGCAGGATGGAGCGTTCGCGCACGATCTGGGCATAATGTTTTACATTGGCAGAGGTGGGTACGGCAACGACGAGTTCGGACAGATAGGCTTCACCGCCGATTGCATCCAGTTCGTT
>JAUZQH010000081.1 GCA_030951065.1 Mariprofundus sp.
CTCCGGTAAACGCATTACCCATACCCATCGCCTTGGACCCCTGCTCGCCGATTTGAAAGCCGCCGGCATGAGCCTGCAAACTCATCAGCCCCATAAGCGCTGATGCCGTGAATAATGTAAACCTACGTATATTCATCTCTCCCCCCCTATTGCATGATCGTGGTTATGGCAGCACCACTGGCGGTAGCACCACTAATCACGACTGTTGCTGGCCCTATCAAAGCGCTGCCCAGATACGTTGCTGTTTCAGTCTGCATTTCAGTAATCACATCCACCCCGATAAGGCTTGGTGCTGGCGGATCAGGTTTCAGGAAGGAGGAATGCGTTCCCTTGGTGAAGAAAGTAAAACCATTACCCATAAATGGGGATGGAACCACGCCCAGTGGCCATGTCGCAGCAGCTGGAGAGGCAGCAACCTGTTTCATACCAAAGGAAGCTGCCAATGCATCCGTGGCTGTATTAGGAACCACCAGGTCTCCCAGCTGCTTGAACATCAGCAGGTTTTTAGTCGCCGCCGGAGCAGCCGCAATGCCAGCATAATTAACCGGATCACCATCATCCAATGCTGTTTGTGCTGCTACAAAGAATGCATTGAACTCCGGAGAGCCGGGCAACACCCCCTTGGCAGCCAACCCGGCCAGCACTATCGGACTGATTTCAGCGGAATGTAAAGCAATATCGGAATAAACCCCGCCCGGATTAGCCAGTACAAATGTTTTAATGGCCGGTTCTACCGCCGCCAGCATGGTTCCCAGAATACCACCATTGGAATGGCCGACATATGAAATCGGAGGTGCCGCCGGCGCAGCTGCACTGTTTACCAGCAAGTCTGGCAGCCCGTCTGCTCCGGGCGCTCCTGTGGCATTGACCACAACATCCATCGTCTGCACTTCCAGTAAGCGGGTCATATGAATCAGATCAGCTACCGACTGGCGAATATTATCCCTGAAAGTCAGCAAATAGCTCAAATTCAAATACCACTGACCACTGCTATCTGCTACACCATCCGGCACATTGGCAATAACAGGGCCTGTAGCCTTGCCGGTGACCGGGTCAACGGCCTGGGTCACCAGATCAATACCGAACGTACGATCGCCATGTAATACTGAATCAATCGCAATCGAGGCGAATCCGGCTTTGGCAAGAGTATTGGCGATGCCGAACACAACCGACTTATCAACCGTAAAACCATGCTGGAAGATGACTACGGGCCATGGGCCAGCAGTGTTCGGTGTGGTCATCAGGAATGGTACAGTTTCAGGTAGCGGATTTGGCGTTGGCAACCCTGTTGCCGGATCTATTGTGAAATGCGCAGTAACGGCCCCCGGCAATACGGTTGGCGGAACCCCCACACCTCCGCCTACACCCGCACCATCGGTACTCAGATAATATGGTATTTTGATCGCACCAATGACGACGCTGCCGACATTGGGGAAAAGAGCAATCGGCAATCCGTTGGCCGCAGCAAATGCAGCCATTGATAACACGCCCAATCCACCGGTTGCGGGAGAAGGTGGAACCGGGAATGTTACAAAGTTTGCCGGTAATGCAGCAGTCGCCACGCTGTCCGCCTGTATGTTTGCCAGAACATTATTGATGGTCTGTGTTTTGAATGTCCAGGCCAGTGCTACAGCGGAACTCGGCACACCTGCGCCTGCGGCGGCGGCAAGATAGGTCTGGGTTAATTGCCTGAGCGGTTCCAGTGCCTGCGCCTGTGCATCGGTCAGCACGGCAAACAGACTCTTGCCGGCAGCATCAACCAGCGGTGCAGTACCCTTGGTCAGGCCAAATGTAGAGGACGGCACCAATGGCAAACCGGAAGTACTCCGAATACCGCCGGTGAGCACCACCATATAGCGGGTATTGCTCTTCAATACCGCCCGGGGTTGGATGACCAGCGTGGTTGTACCGGACAAAGTTGCGGTGTACTCCGCCGCCGTCAGCTCACGTACAATGCCAGTAACAGCACCTGCGCGTGTTGCCGTAACTTCATATACATGCAATGTCGTACCGGCAATAATTGTCGCTGCATTGGCAGCAGTTGCGAAAGTGGTTGAAATCGGGGCAATGGTCGAAAACCCGTCCAGTGCGTTCATAGCTACCTTGGGATCAGAAAAATCCGCAGGATTAACAACGGGAATATTCAGTGTTCCATCAAGCGAACCTGTGAATAACAAATCATCAGGGAATGGAATAATGCTGTTGTTCGGATCAAAGTTGGCGACAAATGTGGGTAGACCGGTCGCGACTGGCGCACCATCTCCCGATGTCTGCCCGCAACCGCTCAACCCCAGTAGTGGCAGCACAAGAATTAAGAACGCGTACATTAGTTTCATTTCAACCCTCCCCTTTTTCAATACTTATTTAATCAATAAGTTCCCCGTTAGTGATGTAGTCATGATTTCACATCAAAAACCCTGTACTCGACCCTATGATCGGGTGAATAAAAAACTGCATGGACAGGATTTCTACTTTCTATCGACTTTAGCAATATCTTGCTGTAGTAAAGCATAGAATGATATCAATGACAACTTCCCCTGTGAGTCAAAATGCCACAAAACAATATGCAGCCCCGTAGTAAACTAGAATGCATATTGCAGTGATGCTACTGCAATATGTATATCCGTCTTGTAACTTCCGTTTCTGACCGCATTTACACCGACAGATGCAATCTGGTTACGTTGCCTGAAGTAGACATAGGCATAGGCTAAATCCAGTGTGGCTGCAGCATTGAAATCATAGCTGTAACCGAGTGAAAACAGTTGCCTGTCATTGCCGGGGATTGCCGGGGAAAAGTTCACATCATCAATAGGTGATGGATCATATACATAACCAAACCGGGCTCGCATATTTTCCACAAAATGCCATTCCACGCCGGCTCTGACGGACACGGTATCCTTCCAGTTTTCCGGTATGACATTTGTACCTGTGCCGCCTGTCAGTACTGTAGAAAGAAGGGAAGGTGCATAGTTGATTCTCACCTCATTGAACGTATTCCAGTTGGTCCAGTCGACATCAAGGCTCAACAACCATGTATCACTTGGTTGCCAGGCCAAACCGATATTGACCGAATCCGGCAAGGTTATTTTTGTATTGGCCGTCGTTCTTGCCCCGGCCAGCGGCCCCAGCACAGATCCGCCAACCACCGTTCCGCCATTGATATCAATCGCAACCCTGCTGCGGTAATTCACGCCCAGCCTGAAATGATCATAATATGCCATCAGACTGGCGGTGCCACCCCAGCCATCCTTGTTTTTACCTTCCAGTTGCTGTGCCAGATTATCCAGGTTGATTTTGTTCAGATAGACATAACTGAAACCACCTGAGATAGAAATGTGGTCGGTCATTTTGAAAATCACGCTTGGATTGATGGCAAGCATCGATAGCCTGGTAAATGTATTGCTGCTGGCCAGAGAGCTGGTTCTAGCCCAGTCTGTTTCCAGACCAAAGGGTGAATTGACACTGATAGATGCCCCGAGACCAGCGGCCCTGTCCCAGAATGTGTAATAGGCATGGGGAGCAAAAAAGGTTTTGTTTTTGCTTTTGGTTGATGCCTGAACAGGAAAGCCCGGCCGTGATACCGTTGCTGCGTTGGGTGTATAATCGGTGCCAGGTGCAATAATTGCAGCGCCCCCCAACATAATATGCATGCCCTCGGAAAAGGCTACGCCGGACGGATTAAACCATGCCGCCGAAGCGTCATCAGCAACCGCAGTAAAAGCACTGCCCATTCCGGTTGAACGCGCTGACATCTCTCCAATCTGGAACCCCCCGGCCTGAACGGACTGCATTCCTGCCAGCAAAACAACAACCAACAACACGAATCGTTTCATTACCATCCCCCTGAAAATGAAAAGAAAGCATAGGTAATCAG